>JBEANZ010000179.1:0-8400 GCA_041165185.1 Verrucomicrobiota bacterium
CGCGCCACGAACCCTTTTTCTCTCGCTCAAAATACCGTTGCCCACTTTTTCCACCCCCGAAACCACCCACTTGGCTTTGTTCAGCGTTTCCTTAGGAGGACTCAAACTGCGGGCGACGCCGCGGTTACGGAAGCCCGCGCTGCGAGCCACCCCACGCGGCTCGTGCTCGGCGGCGTTGCGCCGCGAATGCTCGCGCCGGAGCGATTAGCCGCAGCCGCGGCCCGATTAGCGCGGCGACTGTGCTCACACCGCGAAAAACCGCCGCTTGCATTTATCGTTAGCCGCCTAACTATCCGCCCCCTTACCAATTTCACCGATGCCGCTTTTGATGCTCAAGGACCTCCCGCGCTACGAAAACCTCCTTGAGGCCGCGCGCGAGTTTCCCGACCTCGATCCCTCGGCCACGGAGGCGTTTCTCCACCTGCTGCGCACGGGCGACGAGGCGTTTCGCGTCGTCGAGTCGCACCTCGCCACGCACGCGATCACCCAAGGCGGGTTCAGCGTGCTGATGGCGCTCTGGGGTTGCTGCCAACGCGAGGGCGAGGACTCCAAGCTCAGCCCCGCCACGCTCGCCGAGCACACGGGCGTCACCCGCGCGACGATGACCGGCCTCATCGACACCCTGGAGGGCGACGGCCTCGTCCGCCGCGCCCCCGATCGGGACGACCGGCGCATGATGACCGTCGAGCTCACACCGCGCGGCGAGAAACGGTTGCTGCAAATCCTCCCGCCGCATTTCCGCCGGATGGCGTGGCTGATGGCCCCGTTGTCCGAGCCCGAGCGCAAGACCTTCGTGCGCCTGCTCAACAAAGTCCTCTCCCGCGCCGCCGACGAGCCCGACGCTCCGCCCGCGCCGGCCGCTACCGTCTCTCGCGCCCGGCGTTAGCGCCGCCTCCTCTTCAATTCCGCTCGCCCCCTCTCCCCTTCTTCCACCGATCACCATGTCCAAGAAAATCATCGTCTACGTCGTCACCCTCATCGGCCTCGCCGCGCTCGTGCTCGTGCTGCGCGGCATCAAGTTCGGCCAATTCGCGGCGATGGGCGCCGCCGGGGCCGCCTTCGTGCCCCCGCCCGAGACCGTGACCGCTGCGGCGGTCACCGAGGAATCCTGGGAAAACACCCTCGCCGCCAACGGCACCATCGCCCCCGTGCAGGGAGTGACCGTCGGCGCCGAGGTGCCGGGCAAAGTCGTCGGCCTGCACTTCGAGTCCGGCACCAACGTCGCCGCTGGCGCGTTGCTCGTGCAGCTCGACGTGAGCACCGAGACCGCGCAGCTCCGCGCCGCCGAAGCCGCCGCCGATCTCGCGAAACTCAACCTCAACCGCGCCCGCGAACTGCGCGCCAAGGACACCAACGCCAGCGCCGATCTCGACGCCGCCGAGGCCCAGGCCAAGCAGGCCGCCGCCGCCGCCGACAACCTCCGCGCCCTCATCGCGAAAAAATCCATCCGCGCCCCCTTCGCCGGCCGCCTCGGCCTCCGCCTCGTGCAGCTCGGCCAGATCCTCCGCGACGGCGAGGCCATCGTCACCCTCCACACCATCGATCCGATCTACGTCAACTTCACGCTCCCGCAACAGCACCTCGCCGCGCTCGGGGTCGGGGCCGACGTGCGGCTCACCACCGACGCCGCGCCCGGCCAGACCTTTACCGGCAAACTCACCGCCATCGCCCCCGAGGTCGATGCCGCCACGCGCAACATCCGCCTCCAGTCCACGTTCGCCAATCCCGGCGCGCAGCTCCGCAGCGGCATGTTTGGCTCCGTGTCCGTCGTGTTGCCCTCGTCCACCAAGAGTCTCGTCATCCCCTCGACCGCCGTGCTTTTCGCGCCTTACGGCGACTCCGTGTTCGTGATCACCGACGGGAAAAACCCGAAGTCCGGCGCGCCCGAAAAAACCCTCCGCCAGCAGTTCATCCGAACCGGCTCAAGCCGCGGCGATTTCGTCACCGTTACCTCCGGCCTCAAGCCCGGCGAACAGGTCGTGACGACCGGCGTCTTCAAGCTCCGCCCCGGCATGACTGTCATCATCGACAACAAGCTCGCGCCCAAGGCCCAGCTCGCGCCGAAACCCGACAACACCTGATCGCCCCGTAGCTGCGAGCGTGAGCGAGTGGGTTCTCCCGCACCTGCTCTAGCCCGCCGCTCCGCCCCCGCCCACCGCGCCGCCGCCCATGAAATCTTCCTTCACCGACTTGTTCATCAAGCGCCCCGTCCTCGCGATCGTCGTCAACGTCGTGATCATGATCGCGGGCCTCCAAGCTTACCGCTCGCTCAACATCCGCCAATACCCGCGCAGCGACAACGCCACCGTCACCGTCTCCACCGTTTACGTCGGCGCCAACGCCGAGCTCGTCCGCGGCTTCGTCACCACGCCCCTCGAGCGCGTCATCGCCGCCGCCGACGGCATCGACTACGTCGAGTCCAAGAGCCTGCAGGGCTTCTCGATCATCAACGCCCGCCTCAAGCTCAACTACGAGCCGACGAAGGCGCTCGCCGAGATTTCCGCCAAGGTAAACCAGGTCCGCAACGACCTCCCGCCCGAGGCCGAAATTCCGTCCATCAGCGTGCAGTCCGCCGACTCCCAATTCGCCTCGGCCTACCTGAGTTTCTCCTCGGATATCCTCTCGCAGAGCGAAATCACCGACTACCTCGTGCGCGTCGTCCAGCCGCGCCTCTCCGCCGTGCCCGGCGTGCAGCGCGCCGAAATCCTCGGCGCCCGCACCTTCGCCATGCGCATCTGGCTCAAGCCCGAGCGCATGGCCGCGCTCAACCTCAGCCCCGCGCAGGTCCGCGCCGCCCTCGCGCAAAACAACTACCTCGCCGCCGTCGGCGCCACCAAGGGCGCCCTCGTCCAGGTCAACCTCACCGCCAACACCGACCTCCACTCCGTCCAGGAATTCAAGCGCCTCGTCCTCCGCCAATCCGGCGACACCACCATCCGCCTCGAGGATGTCGCCGACGTCGTGCTCGGCTCCGAGGACTACGACACCACCGTCCGCTACTCCGGCAAGACCGCCGTCTTCATGGGCATCTTCCCGCTCCCTCAGGCCAACACCGTCGACGTCGTCAAGCGCGCCCGCGTCGAGCTCGAGGCCATCAAGAAGGAACTCCCCAGCGGCCTCACCACCGGCATCGGCTACGACGCGTCCGAATACATTTCCAACGCCATCCACGAGGTCACCGCCACGCTCATCGACACGCTCCTCATCGTCGTCGCCGTCATCTTCCTCTTCCTCGGCTCGTGGCGCTCCGTGCTCGTCCCGATTCTCGCCATCCCCGTCTCGCTCGTGGGCGGGCTCTTCCTGATGCAGGTCTTCGGGTTCACCATCAACCTCCTCACGCTGCTCGCCATCGTGCTCTCCGTCGGCCTCGTCGTGGACGACGCCATCGTCGTCGTCGAAAACGTCGAGCGCCACCTGCGCGCCGGCCTCAAGCCCCTCGACGCCGCGCTCCTCGGCGCGCGCGAACTCGTCGGCCCCGTCATCGCGATGACGCTCACGCTCGCCGCCGTTTACGCGCCCATCGGCCTCCAAGGCGGCCTCACCGGCGCCCTCTTCCGCGAATTCGCGCTCACGCTCGCCGGCGCCGTCACCATCTCCGGCATCGTCGCGCTCACGCTCTCGCCGATGATGGCCGCGAAACTCCTGCGCGGCGGCGATCACGCCGAGAAGGGTTTTCCCGGCTTCGTCAACCGCCGCTTCGACGCCCTGCGCCACGCCTACGGCCGCGCCCTCGACGGCACGCTCCACCACCGCCCCGCCGTCTACCTCGTCTGGATTGTGATCACGCTGCTCACGCCGCTGATGTTCATGTTCTCCCCGGCCGAACTCGCCCCCTCCGAGGATCAGGGCGTCATCTTCAGCATTCTCACGAGCGCCTCGAACGCCACCGCCGACCAAAAGGCCATCTACGGCAAGGCCGTCGAGGACTCGTTTCTCGGCACGAAGGAAACCGAGTTCACTTTCCAACTCATGTTCGGCGGCGCGGCCGGCGCGGCGCTCGGCGCCGACGGCTTCGGCGGCATGGTCACCAAACCCTGGGCGCAGCGCCAACGCTCCGTGTTTCAAATCATGCCCGAGGTGCAGGAGAAACTCGGCGCCATCCCCGGCATGCAGGTCTTCGCCACCACGCCGCCCGCCCTCCCCGGCGGCAGTAATTTTCCGGTCGAGTTCGTCATCGCCTCCACCGCCGACGCCGACCGGTTGCTTGAGTTCGCGGAAAAAATCCAGGCCAAGGCCGCCGCGAGCGGCGTCTTCGCCTTCCCCCCCATCATCGATCTCAAGGTCGACCAGCCGCAGTCGGAAATCGTGATCGACAAGGAGAAGGTCGCCGCGCTCGGGCTCAACCTCACGCAGGTCGGCGCCGACCTCGGCTCCGCGCTCGGCGGCAATTTCGTCAACCGCTTCAACATCGGCGGCCGCAGCTACAAGGTCATCCCCCAGCTCGCCCGCGGCGATCGCCTCAACCCCGAGCAGCTCAACGATCTCTTCGTCTCCGGCCCTGGCGGCCAGGTCATCCCGCTCAGCACCATCGCGACGATTCGCAACACCACCGTCCCCCGCTCGCTCAACCGCCTCCAGCAGCTGAACGCCGTGAAAATCTCCGGCGTCACCACGCGCACGCTCGACGCCGCGCTCAAGGTCCTCGAGGATGCCGCCGCCGAGGTCCTCCCGCCCGGCGCGGTGATCGACTACACCGGCGAATCGCGCCAGCTCCGCACCGAGGGCAACAAGTTCCTCCCGGCCTTCCTGCTCGCCGTCGTGCTCATCTTCCTCGTGCTCGCGGTGCAGTTTAACTCCTTCCGCGATCCGATGGTCATCCTCGCCGGCTCCGTGCCGCTCGCGATGTTCGGCGCGCTCGTGTTCACAGTGTTAAAAATGCCGAATCCCAACATGCCGTATTGGACCAACGGCTGGACCACCACGATGAACATCTACGCGCAGGTCGGCCTCGTCACCCTCGTCGGCCTCATCGCGAAAAACGGCATCCTCATCGTCGAGTGGGCCAACCACCTCCAGGAGCAGGGCCACTCGAAACTCGACGCCGTGCGCGAGGCCACCCTCACCCGCCTCCGCCCGATCCTGATGACCTCCGTCGCGACCATCGCCGGCCACTTCCCGCTCACGCTCGTCAGCGGCGCCGGCGCCGCCGCCCGCAACAGCATCGGCCTCGTCCTCGTCGGTGGCATGGCCATCGGCACGATTTTCACCCTGTTCGTCCTTCCCTCCATCTACGTGCTCATGGCGAAAGACCACTCGCGCGACCGCGCGACCGCCGCCACGCCCGCCCTCGCTCCCGCTCCCGCCCATGCCAAATAATTCCGCCATGAATCCACATCACCGCGCCCGCCTCCTGCTCGCGTTCAGCCTTCAGCTTTCAGCCTTCAGCCTTTCGCTCCGCGCCCAGCCCGCGCCGCAATTTCCCGTGCCTCCGCGCCTCGACCTCAAGGGCGCGATGGGCTTCGCGATCGAAAACAATTTCGCCATTCGCCAGGCCCGCGAGCGCATCAAGCAGCAGGACGGCGTCCTCGTCGAAATCTCCGCCCGCCAGATCCCCACCGTCACCGCCGCCGCCGCCTACCAGCAAAACGACACCGAGATCGCCCAGAGCTTTCCCTCCTCCGACCGCGCGTGGTCCGTCAGCCTCACCGCCTCGCAGGTGCTCTACGCCGGGGGCGGCGTGAAGGCCTCCGTGCGCGGCTCGCAGCTCGTCCGCGAGTCCGCCGTCCTCGACCTCCAGGCCACCATCAACGACGCGCTCCTCCAGGTCCGCACCAACTTTTACGCCGTCCTCCTCGCGCGTGAAAAAATCACCGTGCAGGAAAAAAATCTCGTCCTCCTCCAGGAGCAGCTCAAGACCGCGACCGATCGCTACAACGCGGGCACCGTCTCGAGTTTTGAGAAACTCCGCGCCGAGGTCGCCGTCGCCAACGCCAAGGCCCCGCTCATCACCGCGAAAAACGATTTCCGCCTCGCCATCGAGTCGCTCCGCCAGTCGCTCGGCTTCACGACGAACCTCCCCGACCAGCTCGACAAGCTCCCCGAGTTTCTCGGCACGCTCGAATTTTCCCCGACGAAATTCGACATGCTCTCCGCCCTCGACGCCGCGCACGCCAACCGCCCCGAGCTCCAACGCCTCGCCAAGCTCTCCTCCTCCCGCGAACAATCGATCACCGTCGCGCGCTCGAACTCGCTCCCCAACGTCTCGGCCTTCGGCGGCTGGCAGCTCCGCAAGGGCCCGGGCAGCGCGTTCAGCGAGTCGAAGGACGGCTGGCTCCTCGGCGTGCAGTCGCAGTGGAACATCTTCGACGGCCGCGCCACCGCCGGCCGCGTCGCGCAGGCCCGCTCCGCGCTCGAGCAGACCAAACTCTCCCTCGCCGAAGCCACCCTCGCCGCCGAAGTCGAGGTGCGCCGCGCGTTTTCCCAGTGGCAACAGGCCGAGGAACTCGCCGACGCCTCGAAGAAAGTCGTCGAACAGGCCGAAGAAGCCGTGCGCCTCGCCACCGCCCGCTACAACGCCGGCACCGCCACGCAGCTCGACGTCCTCCAAGCCCAAACCGATCTCACCACCTCGCGCACCAACCAGGTGCAGGCCTACTACGCCTACAACGTCGGCGTCGCCACGCTCCGCCGCGCGATGGGCCAGCCCGACGAACTACTCGTGAAGCCGTAGGGTCACGGCCCGCGGTCGCCTCGTAGCGGCGGGCGTCCCTGCCCGCCGCAATCGTCCGACCGCGCTGCGCGCCGACGGGCAGCGACGCCCGCCGCTACCCGCCCGCGCCGCCCGCCGGAAACGTCAGGAAAAACTCCGTGCCCGCGCCCGGCGCGCTCGCGACGCGGGCCTCGCCGCCATGGGCCGCCATCACGTTCTTCACGATCGCGAGCCCGAGGCCCGTGCCCCCCTGCTCGCGGGAACGCGCTTTGTCCGCGCGGTAGAAGCGCTCAAAAATTCGCGCGCACGCCTCGGGCGCGATGCCGGGGCCATCGTCGCGCACGCTCAACTCCACGCCGCCGCCGTGGAGCGCGCGGCCGGCCACGATGATCTCGCCGCCGGCGCGCCCATACTTGATCGCGTTGTCGATCAGGTTGGAGAGCACTTGGTGGAGACGGTCGGCATCGACGGCGCACGTGAGCGTGGCGGGCACGGCGTTGACGAGCCGCGTGACGCGCGCCCCGGCCACGGCGGCGTGATCGTCGAGCGCGCTCTGTGCGGCGTCGCGCAACGGGGTCGTGGCGAGCGCGAGTTCCACGCGGCCCGAGTCGAGCCGCGCGAGCAAAAGCAGATCGTCGATGAGGTGCGTCAGCCGGTTCGCGTGCCGGTCGATGATCGCGAGGAAGCGCTCCGCGACCACGGGATCGTTTTTCGCGCCGTCGAGGAGCGTCTCGGCCGCGCCTTTGATCAACGAGAGCGGCGTGCGCAGTTCGTGGCTGACGTTGGCGACGAAATCCTGGCGCACGGCTTCGAGCTGCCGCAGCCGCGTGAGGTCGTGGAAAACCAGGAGCGCGCCGTCGCGCGCGCCGTCGGGGGCGCGGAGCGCGAGGGCGTTGACCTGGAGGGTGCGCGCGGCGGCGACGCCGTCGAGGCGCAGCTCGTGGTTGAGGACCTCGGGTTCGGTTTCGAGGCGCGCGACGAGCGCGGCGACCTCGTGGTGTCGCGTGGCCTCGAGCAGCGAGCGCCCGGCGGCCGGCGCGGTGAAACCGAAAAACTCGCCTGCCGCGCGATTCGCGAGCCGGACGCGCCCCGCCGCATCCGCGACGATCACGCCCTCGACCATGCGATCAAACAGCGCGGCGGTGCGCTCGGTTTGGGCGCGGAGTTCGGCGTCATGGCGCGCGGAGAGCGCGGCGAGTTCGGCGGCGTGGCGCGCCTCGGCCTCCCGCCGCGCGGCCCGCTCGCGCCACCAGCACACGGCGCTCAACGCGAGCGCGCCGAGGAGGATCAGTTCGAGAGTGTTCACAGGCGACGAGCTATGCGCTTAGCGTGCGCCGATTCCCGGGGAGCGCACGCGTCCCGCGTGCCGGTGCCGGCGTCCCGCCGGCACCTCCGGACGTCCTCGGCGGGACGCCGAGGACAGCCTGCGGGACGCAGGCGCTCCCCGGGAAGCCGCGCTCCGCGCTAGGGAAGCGAAAACTCTCATGGCTCTTCGGCGGTGAAGCGGTAGCCGACGCCGCGAATGGTTTCGAGGTAGCGCGCGGTGTCGCCGAGTTTCTCGCGCAGGCGCCTCATGTGCGTGTCGACCGTGCGGCTGTCGATCGGGTTGTCGTAGCCCCACACGTCTTGGAGGAGGCGGTCGCGCGTCTGCACGCGGCCGCGGCGGCGGACGAGGATTTCGAGGAGCTTGAACTCAGTCGCGGTCAGGGTCACGGGCTGCGCGGAGACGCTCGCCTCGTGACGGGAGATGT
>JBEANZ010000180.1:0-11548 GCA_041165185.1 Verrucomicrobiota bacterium
GGATGATGAAGAGAAACTCCCGGTTCAGCTCGATCCACGAGCGGGCGCGGAGCTGCGCGGCGCGCGGCAGCACGGCGTTCAGCCGCGCCGCCACGGCGTCGGCGTCGGCGCCCGGGGCGATTTTCAGGTTGAGTCCGTGAACCGCGCCCTGGAGCCCGTAGAGGTCCTGCATCGTGCGCAGCGTCGTGAGCACCAGTGAGCTGTCGAGCGCCTGGTGCCCGAACTCAAACAACGCGACCACGCGCAGCTCGCGCGGCAGGAAAATCTCGTCGCGTTTCAGCTTCTCGATGATCAGCGGCGAGTAGACCTCGACCTTGTCGCCGAGCCGCGCGCCGAGGGATTTCGCGAGCTGCACGCTCAGGATGATCGAGTCGTCGTCGAGCTGGTCGATGGAGCCGCCGTGGATGTAGCGGTCGAGCGGGACGACGCCGCGCACGCGATTGATGTCGATGCCCTCGATCCCGGGATAGGCCGGTTTGCGCCCGCCATGCTCCAACAGCACCACGCCCCGCGCAAAGGGCGTCGCCGCAATCACGCCGGGCACGCCCGCGACGAGGTTTTCAATCTCGGCGACGTTGGCGAACGCGTTCTCCCCGCTCACCTGCACGTCGCCCTGCGTGTCGACCGTCATCTTTTTGATCTGGTTCCCGAAGCCGTCCATCACGCCGGTCGTGACGACGAGCACCGCCACGCCGAGCGTCACACCGAGCATCGACATGAGCGTAAAAAACGGAAACCGCCCGCCCGGGAAGAGCTGCTTGAAGGCGAGGTAGAGATACCAGGGCATCGGGGGAAAGGCTGAAGGACTGAAAGACTGAAGGGCTGAAAAGGAGGCTACGGCGGATCGGTTTCAGCCTTTCAGCTCTTCAGTTCTTCAGCCCTTCGCCTCTGCGGGGCGCAACTGTGGAAACAGGATCACGTCGCGAATGCTCTCGGCCCCCGTGAGCAAAATGCAGAGGCGATCGATGCCGACGCCCATGCCGCCGGCGGGCGGCATGCCGTGTTCGAGCGCGAGCAGGAAATCGTGATCGATGTTCTGCTTCTCCTCGCCGGCCTGCGCCTCGAACATCGCGCGCTGCACGTCGGGATCATTTTGTTCGGAGTAGGCGGGCGCGACCTCCATGCCGCCGATGATCAGCTCGAACACGTCGATGGTCGTCGGATCGTCGAGGGTGATCTTCGCGAGCGGGCAGAGCTCCTTCGGCAGGTGCGTGACAAACGTCGGCTGGATGAGCGAGGGCTCGATCTTCTTGGAGAAGATTTCGTTCGTGATCTCGAACTCCTCCCAGCCGGGGTGGACGTGGAGGCCGAGTTTTTCCGCACCGGCGATTTTCTCCGCCTTCGATCGGGCGAACCACTCGGCGTCGCCGGTCGCGGTGCGGATGAGGTCCTTGTATTTCACCTCGCGCCACTCGCCGCCAAAATCGATCTCCTGGCCGCTCGCGGCGTGCTTGATTTTCAACGAGCCCTCGGCGGGGCAAATGACGTCGCGCACGAGCGACGTAAGCAGGTCGCGGATGAGCGCCATCATGCCGCGGTAGTCGCTGTAGGCCTGATAAACCTCGAGCATCGTGAACTCGGGATTGTGTTTCCGCGACACGCCCTCGTTGCGAAAGATGCGGCCGATTTCGAAAACGCGATCAAAGCCGCCGACGAGCAGGCGCTTCAGTCGCAGCTCCGTCGCGATGCGCAGGAAAAAATCCGCGCCGAGCGCGTTGTGATGCGTGACGAACGGCCGCGCCGCCGCGCCGCCGGCGGTCGATTCGAGCACGGGCGTCTCCGCTTCGAGAAATTGCCGCGCCTCGAGGAAACGCCGCACGTGCGACACGATGCGCGAACGCACCATCAGCCGCGCGCGCGACTCGGCGTTGACGATGAGATCGAGGTAGCGCTGCCGGTAAACCTGCTCGGGATCGCTGAGGCCGTGGAATTTTTCCGGGAGCGGACGCAATGCCTTCGCCACCAGCGTAAACGCCTCCACGCGCACGGTGATCTCGCCGGTCTTGGTTTTGAAGAGCGCGCCCGAGACACCGATGATGTCGCCGAGATCGAGCTGCTTCTTGAAGACGCCGTAGCGCTCTTCGCCCAGCACGTCGCGCTTGAGGTAGAGCTGAATCTGGCCCTGTTGGTCCTGGATTTTCACGAACGAGCTGCCGCCCTGCACGCGAAACGTCACGAGCCGCCCGGCGACCGTCACGCTCGTCGCGTAGTCCTGCCCGTCGACGTAGAGCGCCTTGGCGGCGTCGGAAAAGTGCGTCGGCGCGACGTTGGCCCGAAACGGATCGACGCCCGTCGCACGCAGCTCGGCGAGTTTTTGGCGCCGCACGGCATGCTGGTCGTGGGAAATATCGTGGTGCAGATCACTCATGAAAACGCGGACCGTGGGGCGCGGTTTCCCGAGGGGCAAACGGAAAACTTGCGCCTGACAAGCCGCGCGCCCGCCGTAGCGTGCGCGCATGGCCGTCGCCGCCCCCACCTCCGTCGCAACCGCGTCCGCCGCGTCGGAGCGCGGCCGCATCTGGCTCGGCGCGCTGCTCCTGGCCGTCGCGGCGCTCGCGGCCTATCATAACAGTTTCGGCGGCCCGTTCATCCTCGATGACGGCCCCGCCATCAGCGAAAACGACACGATCAAGAACCTCGCCGCGTGGCGCACCGTGCTCTCGCCGCCGAACAACGGCCAGACGGTGACGGGGCGGCCGTTCCTGAATTTTTCCTTCGCGCTCAACCACGCGCTCGGCGGGCTCGACGTGCGCGGCTATCACGCGCTCAACCTCGCGATCCACCTCGCCGCGGGACTCGCGCTCTTCGGGATCGTGCGACGGACGCTGCGGCGCCAAGCGGCGGCGCGCTTTCGGGAACTCGCGCTCCCGGTCGCATTCGTGGCGGCGTTGTTGTGGACCGTGCACCCGCTCGCGACGGAGTCGGTGACCTACATCGTGCAGCGCGCGGAGTCGCTTGCGGGACTGCTCTACCTGCTGACGTTGTATGCGTTCGCGCGCGGTCTTGACTCGCCGCGCGGCGGCGCGTGGCGCGCGGCGGCGGTCGGCGCGTGCCTGCTCGGGATGGCGACGAAGGAGGTCATGGTGACCGCGCCCGTGATGGTGTGGCTCTACGACCGGACGTTTGGCGCGGGGACGTTTCGCGGTGCGCTCCGCGAGCGAAAAATCTTCTACGCCTCGCTCGCCGCGACGTGGGCGCTGCTCGGCTGGCTCGTGATCGCGACGGGGAATCGCGGCGCGACGGCGGGCTTCGGGTTGGAAATCACGCCGTGGACCTACGCGCTCAAGCAGTGCGAGGCGCTGCTCCACTACCTGCGCCTGTGCGTGTGGCCGCACCCGCTCGTGCTCGACTACGGCTTCGACGTCGTGAAATCCGCGCGCGAGGTCTGGCCGCAGGGGCTCGCGGTGTGCGCGTTGCTCGCGGCAACGGTCGTCGCGCTCGCGCGCTGGCCGCGGGGCGCGTTTTTCGGCGCGTGGTTTTTCGCACTGCTCGGGCCAAGCTCGAGCTTCGTGCCGGTCGCGACGCAGACGGTCGCCGAGCACCGGATGTATCTGCCGCTGGCGGGCGTGGTCGTCGGGCTCGTGTGCCTCGGGGCAAACGCGTTCGGCCGCCGCGCGCTCTGGGTGGGACTCGCCCTGTCCGTGCCCGCCGCACTACTCACGGCGCGGCGCAACCACGACTACCGATCGACGCTCGCGATCTGGGCGGACACGATGGCGAAGCGGCCGGGCAACGCGCGCGCGTTTCAGGAATACGCCGTCTCGCTCCTGCGTGGTGGCAACGCCGCCGCCGCGCTCGCGCCCTTCGAGGAGGCGATGCGTCTGCGGCCCGATTACGCGCGCGGTCGCCACAACTACGGCGCCGCGCTCGCCGCCGTCGGCCGCACCGCCGAGGCGATGGCCCAATACGAGCTCGCCATCCGCCACATGCCGGAGCTGCCGGAACCGTATCTGGCACTCGGTGGCCTGCTGATCCAGGCGGGCCGTTGGCCGGACGCGGGGAACTGTTTCGCCGTCGCGCTCCGGCTGCGCCCGCACATGCTCGAGTTGCACGCACCAATCGGCAACGCCCGCATGGCCGCCGCGCAGCCCGCCGAGGCGATTCCCCACTACGAGATCGCCGTGCGCCTCGCGCCCGCCGACGCCGACCTGCACAACAATCTCGGCGTCGCCTATCTCCGCTCGGGCCGGCGCGACGAGGCGGCGGCGCGATTCGCGGAAGCGCTGCGGCTGCGGCCCGGGTTCACCGATGCGGCGAACAACCTCGCCCTCGTGCGCCCGCGGGCGCCGACGCCGTTGATCGCGAATCCGTTCAAACCGTAGGGCGCGTTTTCCCGGCCCCGCGGATCGCGCGCTACTCCGCCGTGAGTTTCTCCACCTGCCGGTCGGGCACGAAATACATCACCGCCGGCGCCATGATCAGCGCGAGCGCGAGCAGCGGAGAAACGTAGGCGACGGCGACCGCCCCCGTGTAAATCGCGATGGCGAGGCGGTTTTTTCGCAACATGCGGCGATGGAGTTCGCTCACGTGTTCCTCGGTGTGGGTCTGGCACGCGATGGCGTGGCGCAGCACGTAGTAGGAGATCGCGCAGGCCGTCGCCACCGCGCCGTAAGCCGCGACGGCGAGCCGGCTCGCGTGGTGTTCGCCGAGGTAGGCGGTCGTGAACGGGACGAGCGACAACCAAAAGAGGAGGTTCATGTTGGCCCACATCACGCCGGGGTTCACGCGTTTCACGAGGTGGATCAGGTGGTGGTGGTTCACCCAGTAGATCGCGACGGTGAGAAAACTCAGGGCGTAGCTGAAAAACAGCGGCCACATGTCGCGCAGCGCCGCGAGCGACGCCGCCCGCGGCACCTTCAGCTCAAGCACCATGATGGTGATAATGATCGCGATCACGCCGTCGCTGAAGGCCTCAAGCCGAGTCGATTTCATGGCGCGGTTGTGGCCGGCGCGGCGCGGGCGTCAACGCTCGGCGCAGGCGCGTGGCGCGGGTCGCCGCTTCCCGCGCCGGCAAATTTCCGCGCGGAGATTTCTGCCGCCTTGCCGGGTGCGCGCGCGGACGCACACTGCCGCGCGTGTCAACGATTGCGCCGCAACTTCCCGTTTCCCCGCCCGCACCCGGCGCGTCGCGACTCTGGCTGATCGGGCGGATTCTGATCGTGGTGCTCGCGGGCTGGTTCGCCTACGCGCCTGCGCTCGCGGGCGGCTGGGTCTGGGACGACTCGGACGACGTGCTCGGCAACCCGCTGCTGCGCTCGCTCGTCGGCCTGAGGAAAATCTGGTTCGAGCCGTGGCGGCTCTACGATTTTTACCCGCTGAAATATTCCGTGCAGTGGGTGCAGTGGCAGTTGTGGCAGGACCGGCCCTTCGGCTACCATGTCACGAGCGTCGTCCTGCATTTGGTCGGCGCGCTGATGTTCTGGCGGGTGCTGCGCCAGCTCGGGCTGCGGCTGGCGTGGGTCGGCGCGCTGGTCTTCGCGATCCACCCGCTCACGGTCGAGTCGGTCGCGTGGATCTCGGAGTTGAAAAACACGCTCGCGCTCCCGCCGCTGCTGCTGGCGGTGAGCGCGTTCATCGAATTCGAGGCGGAGGGGAAACGCGCCGCGCTGCTCCGATCCGTCGCGTGGTTTCTCGTGACGATGCTCTGCAAGACCTCGGCCGCGATGCTGCCGGTTTTCCTGCTGCTCTACTTCTGGTGGAAACGCGGCCGCCTCGGCCGCTCCGAGTTGCTTGCGACGCTCCCCCACTTCGCGGTCTCGCTCGCGCTCGGGCTCGTGACGATCTGGTTTCAAAAATATCGCGGCCTCGCCGACGAACCGATCCACCTCGGCGGCGTCGGGTCGCGCCTGACGCTCGCGGGCGTGTCGGCGGGATTTTATTTTCGGCAATGCGTCTGGCCGGCGCGGATGATTCCCCTCTACCCGCCGTGGAAGCTCGCTCCGCTCCTCGCGCCCGCGCTGCTCGGCTGGGCGGCGGTCGTCGCGGCGGCGTGGTGGGGCTGGCGCCGGCGCGCGACGTGGGGCCGGCACGCGCTCCTCGCCGGCGGCTGGTTTTTCCTCGCCCTCGGCCCGGCAATCGGAGTGCTGCCGATTTCGTTCATGCACTTCTCGTGGGTGATGGATCACATCGCCTACCTCGCTCTGCTCGGGGTCGTCGCGCTCGGCGTGGCGGGCTTGGAGTGGATGCTCGCCCGCGCCGGCAAACCCGCCCGGCTCGCGCTGATTGGCGCCGCCGCCGGCGCGTGCGCCTGGCTCGCGATCAGCACGCGGGTTTACGGGAAGGTGTTTCACGACGGGGAGACGCTCTGGGCCTACACCGTCGCACACAATCCCCACGCCGCGATGGCGCACAACAACCTCTCGACCTATCTCCTCGCGCGGGGCCAAACCGCGGCGGCTCGCGAGCACCTCGAAATCGCGCTGCGCCTGATTCCCGACTATCCGGTCGCGCTCAAGAACCAGGCCGGCTTCCTCCACAGTGACGGCGACCTCGCCGGCGCCGAGGCACTCTACCGCCGGGCCCTCGCGCTCAAGCCCAGCTTCGACGACGCCCACGTCGCCCTCGGTTATCTCCTCACGTCCACCGGCCGCGCCAGCGAGGCCGCGGAGCACTACCGCCTCGCGTTGAAATACTATCCTGAAAATCACGCCGCCTACCACGGCCTCGGCCTGGTCCTGCGCGACGCCGGGCACCTCCCGCAGGCCATCGCCTACTTCGAAGCCGCGCTCACGTGCCAACCGGATTTCCCCGAGGCCCACAACAACCTCGCCGCGACGCTGCGTCTCGCCGGCCGTGTGCCCGAGGCCATCCCGCACTATGTCGCCGCGCTGCGGCTGCGCCCCGACGCCGCCGAAATCCATTTCAATTTCGGCAACGCGCTCCAACTCCTCGCGCGCCACGCCGAGGCCGTCACGAGCTACGAAAACGCCCTCCGCCTCCGGCCCGGCCTCGCGCCCGCGCATTTCAACCTCGCGCTCTCCCTTCACACCCTCGGCCGCGACGCCGAGGCCCGCCCCCACGCCACCCGCGCCCGCGAACTGGACCCGTCGCTCCCCGATCCGCAGTTCTGAAAACGCGCGCGCGACCCCGCCGCTCGCCGTGCGATCAATTGGACGCGGCGACTCCGGGACCATCCCAGCCGGAACCATCATTGGGCGTTGATCGTTGGAGGTTCCGCGTTGAGCGTTCGGCCCGATGTATCCCAGTTCGACCATCACCGACACCAAGCGCAAACCCTCCTGGCTTCGCGCCAAGCTCCCGAGCGGCCCCGGCTATGCCGCCACGCGCGCGCTCGTCGACGCCAACCAACTCCACACCGTCTGCCAGAGCGCACAGTGCCCCAACCTCGGCGAATGCTGGTCGCGCGGCACCGCCACCGTGATGATCCTCGGCAACATCTGCACGCGCTCCTGCAACTTCTGCGCGATCCAGACCGGCCGCCCCACGGAGCTCGACCTCGGTGAGCCCGCGCGCGTCGCCGACGCCGTGGCGAAGATGAACTTGAAACACTGCGTCATCACGAGCGTCGCCCGCGACGAGCTCGCCGACGGCGGCGCGAGCGTCTGGGCCGCCACGGTGCGCGCCATCCGCCACCGCTGCCCGTCGACCGCCATCGAGATCCTGACCCCGGACTTCAAGGGCAACCTCGCCCACGTCGACGTCGTGCTCGACGCCCGGCCCGACATCTTCAACCACAACCTCGAAACCGTCGAACGCCTCCAGAAACCCGTCCGCGTGCAAGCCCGCTACGACCGCTCGCGTTCGGTGTTGCGCCACGCAAAGAGCCGCGGCTTCACGACCAAGACCGGCATCATGCTCGGCGTCGGCGAGGAGCCCGCCGAGATCGAGCAGACGCTGCGCGACATCGCGTCCGACAAGACGGACATCCTCACCATCGGCCAATACCTCCAACCCACCCCGAAACACCTGCCGATCTCGCGCTGGGCGCCGCCGGAGGAATTTCTGCACTGGAAAAATTTTGGCCTGCGCCTCGGCCTCGGTGTGGTGGAGAGCGGCCCGCTCGTCCGCTCGAGTTACCACGCCGACGAACAGTCGCAGAAATACACCGGCGTCGAGCACCTCAACACCGCCAACGCGCTCGTCGGGGCGCACGGCGGTTGATGCGCCGACACGAAAATCTCGGGGCGGATGGCGCCCCGAAAATCCACTCGCTCACGCTCGCAGCGACGAGTGGGCGGACGGGCCGAGGGCGCGTTTGAGGCTCGTGCGGCCGATTTCTCCGCGGCGACGCGCCTCTCCCGCTACTTCGCCAGCTCGTAGAGATACTCCACGTAGGACAGCGCCGCGCCGTCGTAGCCCTGGAGTTTCGGGTTGGTCGATTCGATCACGTAGAACTCGTCCGGCGCATGTTGGCCGCCGCCGTGGCCCAGGCCGAAGTGACCGGCGGCGAGATTCACCGGCGCGTCCGTAAAGACGTAGCCGGGATACGAGCCCGCGAGCCACGGCCAGAGCACCGGCTCAATGCCGGCGCGGCGTAGCACCGCGATTTGCGCCTGGATGAGCGGCGCGTCGGCCGGCGTGCGCGTGGGATTGTAGCCGCCGGTCATGTTGACGGTGATGTCGCCGTAGCCGCGCTTCGCGAGATGCGCCTTGAGCAACGCGAGCGCTTCCGCCGCCGTCTGGCCGGGCACGAGCCGCAGATCGAGTTTCGCGGCGGCCTTGTGCGGCAAGACCGTCTTTCCACCCGGGCCCGCGTAGCCGCCGTAGATGCCCTCGATGTTGACGGTCGGCTGCGACTCCAGCCGCTCGAGCGCCGCGAGAAACGGCAGGTCGTCGATCCATTTCGTCGCGCCAGTGGCGGCCTTGTATTGGGTCTCGGAGAGGCGTTTCGCGGCGGTGGCGATGAGGGCCTTGTCCGCGGCGGAGAGCGCCGGCACGCGATCCATGAAACCGTCGATTGCGGGCGTGTTGCCGTCGGGCGTGACGAGCGTGGCGAGCGCCTGCACGAGCCGCCACACTGGGCTGTCCACCATCGCCTTGAACGACGAATGCGTATCGCGCATCGGCCCGCGGCCCCACGTCGCGCCCTCGCAGGTGAGCTCGCATTCGATGACGCCCTTCGCGCCGAGGTTCACGGTGACGGCGCCGTCGAGCCCCTGCGTCGCGTGCGGCAGAAACAGCCCCACGCATTTCGCGAGCGCCGCCCGCACCTCGGGCCGGAGCACGATTTGCGCGATGTGCGGCGACCCGATCTCCTCCTCGCCCTCGGCGATGAGCACGAGGTTGACGGGCAGTTTTTTTCCCGCGCCGCGAAACGCATCCAACGCCGCGAGCAACGCCGACTCCGGTCCCTTTTGGTTCACCGCGCCGCGCCCGACCATCACCTTGCCGATGCCGGGCCGGTCGATGATCGCGGCGTCGAGCGGCGGGGACGACCACTCCTTCGGATCAAACTGCTTCACATCATACATGAAGTAGACGCCGACCGTTTTCGCCGCGCCCGCGTCGAGCGTGGCAAACACCCCCGGCTTGCCGTCCGTCGGGATAATCGCGGCCGTTTGAAAACCCACCTCCCTGAGCAGCTTCGCCATGTGCTCCGCGCCCTCGGGAAACCCGCGGTTCTCCGCCGCGATCGAGGGCAGCTTGATCCAGTCCTGCAACCGCTTCACCGCGCGGTCGTGCTGCTGCGCGATTTGAGCCTTGAGCGCGGCGAGGTCGGCGTCGGCGGCGCGCAGCACGCTGCCGACCGAGGAAACGGACAACGCCATCGCGACGACGGCGGCGGGGAAACGCGAGGTGAGCTTCATGGTGCTCTCGGATGCGGACGCGGCGAAACGCCCGCAAGCGGAATTGCGGTCCGCGCGCTCCAGCCGCGCGACAATCGCGCGCGCGGACCTTGCGCCCGCCGCCCCGCTCCGCCACGGTCCGCGCCGCCTCATGAAATTCCGTCTCGTCTCCGCCCTCGCGTTCTCCGCCTCCCTCGCGTTTGCCGCCGAGCCGCCCGTGCTCCCCGGCGTCGGCGCCGCGATGCAAGCGATGATCGACCAGCGCGAGATCGCCGGCGCCGTCACCGTCGTCGTGACCCGCGACCGGATTCTCCACCTCGAAAGCACCGGCCTCGCCGACGTCGCCAGCGGCCGACCGATGACGCCCGACACGCTCTTCAACATCATGTCGATGACGAAGCCCGTCACCGCCGTCGCGCTCGTGATGCTCCAGGACGAGGGCAAGCTCAACCTCGCCGATCCCGTCGCGAAATACATCCCCGAGTTCGCCGCGTTGAAAACCCCCTCCGGCGCGCCCGCCAACGTCACGCTCGCGCAGCTCATGACGCACACCTCCGGCCTCGGCGAAGCCGCCGGCCCCGCCGCCGCGCAGGCGCGCACGCTCGCCGACCTCGTGCCGCTGTGGCTCGCGGCGCCGATGCAATTCGAGCCCGGCGCGAAATGGAAATACACGCAGTCCGGCATCAACTGCGGCGCGCGCGTCGTCGAGATCGTAAGCGGGCTCACGTTTCCCGAGTTCCTCACGTCGCGCCTCTTCGGCTCGCTCGGTTTGAAAAACACCACGCACACGCCCACCGGCGCGCAGCTCGCGCGCGTCGCCACGCCCTACGCGAAAAACAAGGAGACCGGCGCGCTTGAGCCCGGCCGTGTCGCGCCGCCCGCGCCGGGCGAACGCCCGCCCACCGGCAACGCCGGCCTCTACGCCAGCGCGACCGACTACGCGAAGTTCTGCCAGATGCTGCTCAACGGCGGCGCGCACAGCGGCCGCCGCTACCTCTCGACCACCGCGCTGAACCTCCTCACGCAGCCGCAGACCGGCGAGTTGCCCACGGGCTTTTTTCAAAACGAAGCCAACGGCAACCGCGGCGCGAACTACGGCTGGGGCATCGGCACGTGCATCGTGAAAGCGCCGCACCCCGGCGTCGCCGCGCCGCTCTCGCCCGGCACCTATGGCCACGGCGGCGCCTGGGGCACCCAAGCCTGGATCGATCCGGTGAAGGGCGTCGCCTACATCATGATGGTGCAGCGCTCGAATTTCCCGAACAGCGACGGCAGCGCGGTGCGCGCGGCGTTTCAGGACGCCGCCGCGAAGGCGCTGGCGACGCCCTGATCCACACGACTCCCGACGGCCCGCACCGGTCCTCCACAATCGGAAAATTCACCCCGCGGGGCGCGAAGCCGCGACCAAATCGCGCCGCTATCACCACCCCCGGGAAATTTTGCGCCCTGGTCGCGGCGAGCGTCAGCAAGCCGACGCCCGACTGCCGCGCACACCGCGCGCGCGGCTCAATCACGCGCCCCTCACTTGTGATCCCAAGGGAGCTTCACCGTAAGCTTCTCGTGCTTCCACACGTGAAACACCTCGAACATTTTTCCCGGGTTGAGAATGCCGCGCGGGTCGAGCGCGCGCTTCACCGCCTGCATCGCGCGCACCTGCGCCGGGGAATGCTGGATGCGCAGAAACGGCGTCTTCGCCAATCCGATCCCGTGCTCGCCCGAAATCGCGCCGCCGAGCGCCACCACGGTTTTCATGAGCGACTGCACCGCCTTCTCCGCCGCGCGCGTCTCCTTCGGATCGGCGC
>JBEANZ010000181.1:0-4652 GCA_041165185.1 Verrucomicrobiota bacterium
CCAGCGTCTGGGATCACCGCAGCGCGTTCATCATCTCGGGCTCAATGGCGACGGAGTTCGACGCGCTGCCGCTGCGCCTGCGGCGGCGCGGCTACGCGACGCTGGGACTGTGGGGCGCGGACCCGAGTTTCGACAACCAGCTTTTCTGGGCGAAGAAATGGTTCGACCGCATCCGGTATCCCGCGCCCGCCGGCCGCCTCGTGATCATGCGGCCGCTCGCGGACGACGCGCTCATGGCGCAGGTGATCGAGGAAATCGCGGCGCACGATCGGGCGCGGCCGGAGCAGCCGCTCTACGCCTACATCGCCACCGCCGGCACGCACGAACCCTACCTCCTGCACGGGGAAACGCGCCTGCCGCCGGCGCACGTCGCGGCGGTCAACGCCGAGCCCGACGCGCGGGCGCGCTATCGCCGCGTGTTGCAAACGCTCGACGCGGAGATCGGCCGCGTGCTGGATTTCCTGGCCACGCGCCCCGCCGCGCGTCCGCACCTCGTGGTGGTGATCGGCGACCACAGCGACCTCGCCGGCGACGCGGTGCCGCCCGAGCTGCGCGACATGCCGCACAACGCCTCCGAGTGGACCGGCGCGCTGCTCGCCGGCTCGCGCGGACTGCTGGGGCCGGTGCCGCGCGTGGAGACGTTTCCGAGCAGCCACGCGGACCTCGCCCCCACCCTGCTCGACCTCGCGGGTGATCGCGATCCGACGATCGCGATGGGCGCGAACCTGCTCGTCGATCTGCCGGCGGCGCAGCGTCAGGCGGTCTCGATCAGCGGCCGGGGCTTCCGCCTCGATCGCGACGGGTGGTCGCTGTTCGTGCTGCGCGACGCGGCGGACGGCATCTGGACCAAACCCGCCTGGACGCCGCTCGCGGACTTGCGCGCCGGGGTCGAGGGCTCGCCCTTCTCGCTCGACGACGCGCGCCGCCTGCGCGACGGCATCAACACGTGGTCGTATTTGATCGAGCAGGATCGGGTGTGGCGGGCGGCGCGGTTTCTGCCGGGGCCGGCCGCAAAATGAAGAACAGCGCCGGCCCGTAAACGAGCGCGACGATCAACCCCTCGAGCACGGCGGTGGCCTCGCCGCCCGTGAGGTGCCGCGCGAGGAGCCAGCCGCCCGCCGCGAGCCACGTGCCGAGGACCCACGTGAGTTTTCGCCGCGTGGTCTCCGGCACGAGACCGAGGTAGAGTTGATCGTAGAACCAGAGCCGGTTGGGAATAATCGCGAGGGCGAGCAGCAGGCGCGCGCGCGGATCGCGCCACCGCCAAAAGGCCGCGAGCAGCAGCACGCCCCCCGGCGCGAAGAGCGCGCCGGCGTGCGCGGAGACTTCCGTCGCGTCGCGCAGCGAGCCGCGCAGCCAGTCGAGCGGCCAGGTGGGCGACCAGAGCAACGTCGCCAGCCCGACGCCGGCCGCGAGGGCGAGGCCCCGCCGGCCCGGTCGGTAGGCAAACAGCGCGACGCCCACCTGCGGCTTGGCGAGGCCGAGCACGATGGTCCACGGCGCGAGACCCTGAAGAAGCAGCAGCGGCGCCCACTGGGCCCACGCCCAGGAAAAGAACGCCGGGGCGGAGAGGAAGAGCAACAGGTCGTCGAGCCGTCGGCGCGAAAGCAGGTAGGCGGCGAGCGCGGTCGTGGCGCCGGTGAAAATCAGCCCCGCCACCGGTGGCGGCACGAGCGCCAGGGGCAGGAGCGCGAACGACGTCGTGAGCGGATAGGAGAGCGGGTAGGCGGAGGCGTAGGGCGCGTAGGGCGTCGCGTAGATGTCGCGTTGGCCGGCCAGAATCCGCCGCGCCCCCTCGAGCGGACCGGAGAGATCGCCGGCCTTGCCGCGGACGTAGTCGGGGCCCCAGGTGGCGTGGGCGAGAAACACGCCCGCGGCGAGTGCGCCGAGCGCCAGCGCCACGACGAGGCGCGTGCGGCGGGCGGGGACGCGGCCCCACCAGGCAACGGGGATCGGTTCAGCGGGCATCGGCGGGCGAGGCCGGCCGGGGCCAGGCATTGCGCAGCGGGATCACGCCGAGCAGCAACACGGCGAGCACGCCGCTCACGCACGCCGCCTCGAGGTAGCTGCGGTTGAGCGTATCGATGCCGCCCTGGCCGGTGTTGATCATGAGCATGCTCAGGAGTTTCACCGCAAAAACGATCAGCAGGGCGTTGGCCGGCAACGGCGCGGCGGGCGCCAGCTCGCGTCGCAGGCACAGCAGGATGAGCACCCAGGGCACGAGGCATTTCAGGGCGATCCACGGGATAAAAAAGGCGACGTAATGCTCGACCGTCCTCGCGGCGAACCACTGGTAGGTGGTGTGCCACTCGAGTTCGCTCGTCGTCCAACGCATGCACGCCCAGCCCGCGATGAGCAGGCCGACCACGGCGAACACGAGGTAGTCCGCGTGCAGGGTTTCCGGCGGCACCCACCGCCGCGCGAGCCGCGCGCACAGCGCCAGCGCGCCGACGAGGCAGCCGATCTCGAGGAAATTTCGCGGCGTGAGCGCGATGCAGTAGTAGTAGAGCAGAAACCAAAACGTGAGCGCGCACGGCCACGCGTCGGCGGGGCGTTGCCGCCAGCGGCCCAACACGAGCCAGCCGGCGGCGGAGGTGGCCATCATGGCGAGGTGGACGTAGGCGTTGGGCACCCACGCGCGACTCTCGATCAGGAGCAGGCCGGCGACAAACGCCGCCCGCACCGCCGCGCCAATCGCGCCCGGCCAGTCGGGAAAAAAAAGCACGGCCTTTGCGAGCAGCGCGAGGAGGAGGAAGTAGGGGACGTTGTCCAACGTGAGCCCCGGCACGAGGGCGTGCCAGCGGATGAAAACACCGGCGACGACTTCGCTCGCGCCGAACGGCTGGAGCAGCGCGAACACCGCGAGCGCGCCGCCGGCCAGCGGGCGGGCCGCCGCGCGGTCCGCCAGCGCGCCGTCGCGCCAGAGCGCCACGGCGAGGCACGCGAGCCAGCAGAGCAGCAGCGGCGCGATCGTGGCGGGGAACCCGTGGCGTTCGCCGGTCGGCGGCAGGAGCAGCACGGCGGCGCCGACCACGACGCCCATCACGGTGGCGCGGCGCGCGCGGGTGGCGCACGCGACGGCCGCCAGCCCGAGCAGCAGCCAGACGGCGGCGAACCCGGGCCCGGATAGGTGTTGGAGCGTCGGCCGCGCGGCCACGAGCACGCGCCCCCAGGCTTGAAACCCGAGGGCCACCGCCGCCGGCAACGCGATCCAGAGCGCGAGGGATTTCACCGGGACACCGCGCCCAAGGAGCCCGACGAGCCCGAGCATCACGAGCAGCCCGACGAGGGGCTGCCACGGGCCGGTGAGCAGCAGCGGCGCGACGCCGAGCCAGAGCGCGGCGGCGCGTCCGCCGGTGAAATCGAGCGGACTGTGGCCGCGGCAAACGAGGTTGAAGGCAAAGGCACCGAGCAAGCTGAGGTGAATCCACAGCAGCCAGCCGCGCTGCTGGGCGCGGTGGCGCGCGGCCTGCGCCTGGGCGATGAGCCACTGCACCTGATCGTGGCGGCCGTCGAGGGCCTCCGGCAGGAAGCGCCCGGAGTAGCCGTCCGTCGCGAGCGGTATCCCCGCGGCGTAACTCATCAGAAACCGGTGGCTCGGGAGGTTGATCGGCGGGAGGGCGAGGCCGCGGCGGAACGCCGGGCCGACGTAAACGGCGAACGTCGGCACCTCCATGCCGAAGCCGTGCTTGCCCTGCGCATCGTGCCCGTGATCGCCCATGACGACGAGCGTGGCGCCGGGCGGCAGGAGCGCGCGCACGCGGGGGATGAGGGCGTCGGCCCGGTGAAACGCCTCGCGGTAGCCGGCCTGGTGGATGCCGAAATCGTGCGCCGCGTAGTCGGTGTAGCTCAGGTGGCCGACCACAAAATCGAATTCGTCGCGCCGCAGCGACTCGGCGGCGGCGAGCACGCTGGCCTCGTCGACCTCGCGCGGCGAGCGATACGGGATGGTAACTGCGCGCGCCACCCCGGCGCCGAATTGTCCGAAGAACCCGGTGGAGTGCGCGGCGCTGGTCCGGCCGGCGAGCGCGAGCTGGTGGAAAATCGACTCCACGCCGGCGTCGGTCTTGAGAAACGTCGAGACCACGGCGAGCACGGCGGCATTTTCGCGGCCGGTGAACGCGTCGCGCAGCGCGGCGGCGCTGCTGGAGTTGAAGCCGCTGTCGACGCGGGCGGAAACGCCCTCCGCGCGCAGCGCGGCCAGGTGCGGCATGACCTCGGCGTTGGTCGCCACGCCGTAGGCCAGCGAATCGAGGATGAGCACGAAGACGCGCGGCCGGGGAGGGAGCGTCGCGCGGTGCGCGGTCACCGCCGCCGGATCGATGCGGGGCGCCGGCGGCTGCTGGTTCGTGATGCGGTCGGTGAACCAGAAGGTGGCGCAGAAGAGGGCGACGCAAAAGAGGGTCAGGTTGAGCCGACCCCAGCCCGAGTGCAGCGCGGCGCGCACGGCAGGTCAGCGCCCGAAGGTCGCCTTCACGAGCTGCTCCTCGAACGTGCCGAGGTTGGCCCGGATTTGCAGGAAGAGTTCCTTCGTGAGCGTCAGCACCTCGACCGGCTCGACCGCGGTCACGGTAGCGGCGCGCGGCTCGTTGCGCAGGAGGGCGAGTTCGCCGAAAAACGCGCCGGGCCCGAGCCGCACCAGCGTGCTCGAG
>JBEANZ010000182.1:0-2533 GCA_041165185.1 Verrucomicrobiota bacterium
GCGCAGTTCGGCGTCGCCGGCGTGCTCGCGGATCCGCAGCTCGCGTTGTTTCGCGGCGCGGACCAGATCGCGACGAACGACGACTGGGAAATCTCGCGCAGCGCGGCGGTGGTGGCGGCGACGGCGCAGCAAGTCGGGGCGTTCGCGCTGAATCCCGCGAGCCTCGACGCGGCGCTCCTGATCACGCTCGCGCCGGGCGCGTATTCCGTGGTGGTGAGCGGCGTCGGCGGCGCGACGGGGCTGGCGCTCGTGGAAGTCTACGACGCGGATTGATTTTCTTATGTCCTCCCTCCTCTGGAAAATCGACGAGTGCTCGGTCTACTTCGAGCGCCTGCGCCTGCGCGGCTGGTGCTTACGCTGGCCGACGGCTCCGAGATCGCGTCGGCCTCGTCGCAGACCAACGCCGACGACGGCGACCCGTTTCACGCCTGCTGGGTCTTCAACGATGCGACGGGCTTTGAGGTCGTAGAGGCCGCGCACGGCGAACGGGCGCGCATCCACGCCTGCCGGGCCAATGCCAGCACGCGCCTCCTGGCCGCCGAGCCCGCCTATCTCGGCTCCGATTCGATGGCGCGAAAGATCGCGGAGACCAGCCTCACGTGGCCCGTCGCCCTCGAGGTGGCCGCCGCCGCGATGTATCCCAAGGGCGAGCTGCGAACGCCGCCCGCGTAGCGCGCCGCCCGCATAACGGCGGACGGGAAAACGCCGCGCCGCTTTCGCCGCTTGCCTCGCGTGGGGGCGCGGGGTTTTCTCCGCGACCCAAACCAGCCAAGCCCGATGTCCGAGATCACCAAGAGCTACGAAGCCCGCGAGATTGAGAAGAAATGGTATGCCGCTTGGCAGGCCGCGAACGCGTTCGCCGGCACCGTCACGCCCGACAAGGAGCCCTACTCCATCGTCATCCCGCCGCCCAACGTCACGGGCGTCCTCACGATGGGCCACGTGCTCAACAACACGCTCCAGGATATTTTGATCCGCCGCGCCCGCCTCGAGGGTAAATCCGCGCTCTGGATCCCCGGCACCGATCACGCGGGCATCGCCACGCAGACCGTCGTCGAACGGCAGGTGCGCCAGACCGAAAAGAAAACGCGCCACGACTACGGGCGGGACGAGTTTCTCAAGAAAATCTGGGCGTGGCGCGAGGAGAAGGGCGGCATCATCCTCGAACAGCTCCGCCGCCTCGGCGCCTCGTGCGACTGGCAGCGCACGCAGTTCACGATGGACCCGCACTACTCGCAGGCGGTGCTCGGGGTGTTCGTCGATCTCTTCAAGAAGGGCCACATCTACCGCGGCAAGCGGATGGTGAACTGGTGCCCCGTCTCGATGACCGCGCTCTCCGACGAGGAGGTCGAGATGCGGCCCGTCAACGGCCTGATCTACCGCGTGCGCTACGAGCGCGCCGATGCGCCGGGCCTTTTCATCGACGTGAAAACCACGCGCCCCGAGACGATCCCGGGCGACGTCGCGATCGCGGTGCACCCCGACGACCCGCGTTACGCCGGTTGGATCGGGAAAAAAGTCCGCCGCGCCCTCGGGCCCACCGCGGAAATCCCGATCGTCGCCGACACGGCCGTCGACAAGGAGTTCGGCTCCGGCGCGCTCAAGATCACGCCCGCCCACGACAAGACCGACTACGAGATCGGCCTGCGCCACAAGTTGCCGGTGATCGACGTGCTCGAGGCCGACGGCAAACTCAACGCCCTCGCCGGCCCCGAGCTCGCGGGCTTGGATCGGTTCGCGGGGCGGAAGAAGGCGGCGGAGTTGTTGAAGGCGTCGGGCGCGCTGCTCGCCGAGGAACCTTACGCCAACAGCGTCGGCTACTCCGAACGCGCCGGCGTGCCGATCGAGCCGCGGCTCACGTGGCAGTGGTGGTTGAAATACCCGCGCGTGGAGGAAGCGAAGGCGGCGGTGCGCGACGGCCACATCCAGTTTCACCCGGAGCGGTGGAGCAAAGTTTACCTGCACTGGCTCGAGAACATCCAAGACTGGTGCATCAGCCGCCAACTCTGGTGGGGGCATCGGATTCCGGTGTGGTATCGGAAGGGGCTCGAAAAGGAAAAGCTCACCGAGTCGGACCTCGCCGACGCGACGAAAGTCCACGTCTCACTCGCCGGCCCGGCCGACCCGGAGAATTGGGTGCAGGAGGACGATGTGCTCGATACGTGGGCGTCATCGTGGCTCTGGCCGTTCGCGACGATGGGCTGGCCCGACGCCGAGAAAATGAAGGCGCAGGGCCTCGATCATTTTTATCCGACCACGACGCTCGTCACCGGGCCCGACATTATTTTCTTCTGGGTCGCGCGCATGATCATGGCGGGGCTCGAGTTCATGCGGCCGGGCGAATCGATCGAGCGGCGCATCCCGTTCAAGCACGTTTACTTCACCGGCATCATCCGCGACCAGCAGGGCCGCAAAATGTCGAAGTCCCTCGGCAACTCGCCCGACCCGCTCGACCTCATCGCCACCTACGGCGCCGACGGCCTGCGCTTCGGCATCATCTCGCTCGCGCCCTCGGGGCAGGACATCCGCTTCC
>JBEANZ010000183.1:0-4373 GCA_041165185.1 Verrucomicrobiota bacterium
CCCGTGACGGCAACGGTGTCGTCGCTCGACAGCGGGTGCATCTGCGCGTTGGCGGTTCGGCTGTGGGAGGGGCTGATGCCCCAACAAGGAAACTACTCCAGCCAATCGGGGCGTAAAGCCCTCCCACAGTCCGCGTCTCGCAATACCTCCAGCCGGTAAAACGTCAATTTGGTGATGCGCCCCGTCGAAAGCCTCACGGAGAAGTCGGACGTGACTCCGTCGCCGGCGCCTGCCAACGTCGCCGCCCCCTCAGGCCCGAGTCCAATCTCAACCTGAACCGCGTCGCTCCTCGTTCAGGTGCCACCTCCCATGAAATATCTGCCGTTGATTGCCTTTCGCCTCGCCTGCATGGCCGGAGCCGCGCTGACCTGGCTTGCGATCGCCCCGCGCGCCGCAGCCGCCGACACCGGTTCGGTGGTCGGGCGGGTCCAGAACGCCGATACCGGCGACTATCTTTTCGGCGCCCAGGTCCAGATCGCCACGCTCGCGGGCACCGGCACGGACCGCAGCCAGTCTGCGGCCGGCACCACTGCCGCCTCGGATCAGGCCGGATATTTCCGCCTCGATGGTGTGCCCGCCGGCGCCGTGACGCTGCGGGTGGTCTATTCCGGCATGCCGGCGGCCAGCGTCACCGTGACGGTTGCCGCCGGCCGCGTCGCGACCGCCGACGTGCGCCTCGGCCAGAACGCCGGCGAAACCGTTAAACTCGACGCCTTCAAGGTAAACGTCTCGAAGGAAATGGGCGCCAAGGAACTCGCCCTCAACAGCCAGCGCTACGCCTCGAATCTCAAGAGCGTCATCGCCGTCGACGATCTGGGTTTCATTGGCGATGGCAGCATCCCGAATGCGCTGAAATTCCTCCCCGGCGTCGACCTCGAGCAGGATTTCTACGGCAACGGCAATGCCATCACCATGTCGGGCGCGCCCAGCGCCAACGTGCCGGTGACCTACGGCGGCTTCCAGGCGACGACGTCGGCCGACAGCACGCAGGGCCCCACGGTGGCCGGCACCATCGGTTCCAATCCCGTCCCGCCCCAGCGCTCCTCGCAACTGATGGCGCTTTCGCTGAACAACATTTCGCGCATCGAGGTCAACCGCTCCACGCTCCCCGACGATCCGGGCAGCGCCCTCGCCGGCTCGATCAACTTCGTCCCGAAAAGCGCGTTCGAGCTTTCCGCGCCGCGTTACGCCGTCTCGCTTTTCGCCGCGGCGGATCGCGACAAGCTGCTGCAGTCCGAAATGTCGGGCCCGTGGTCGTCGAAGATCCGCACCTATTTCCCCGGCGCCTCGCTCTCCGCGATCGTGCCGGTGAACTCCCGCTTCGGGTTTTCGATCAGCGTCAACGCGAACACCGTCCCGAAATCCAGCCGGTCCCAGACGGAGAACTGGAACGCCAACTACAACGCCACCACCGGCACCTACGCCAACACGCCGCTCAACCCCTCTCACTACACCTCCAACGGGCAGACGCTCGACAACTTCCTCTCCACCTACCAGCGCCTGAGCGTCAACCTCACCGCCGATTACAAGCTCACCGAGCACGGCACGCTCTCCGCCGCGTTCACCCAGAGCTACAACACGCTGAAATACGGCAACAACACCGTCGCGTGGGGCAACTCCAACTGGGTCAACCTCGCCACCTCCACGCTCACCAACCAGGTGGAGATCAATTCGACTTCGCTCCAGCCGCGACTGCTCAACTCCCACATCACCTGGCAGGCCAACGACGCCAACCGCCAGTTCAGCCTCAAATACCACTATCACTTCAAGGGCTGGCGGGCGGATTTCGGCAACAGCTACGGCAACTCCCGCAAGCAGACCCGCGACGCCGACATCGGCACCGCCAACGCCGTCGCCTACAATCTGCGTCCTCTCGACACGCTTCGCTTCAACAACATTGGCGAGTGGGGCCCGGCCAGCATCACCGCCACCAAAGGCGGCATCGCGCTCAATCCCACCGATATCAACACGCTCGCCGCCACCGGGCCTTTCACCACCGGCGTCATCGATCCCATCACGGGCGTGACCACCAACGTCAGCAGCGTGCTGCCCGCGATTCGCTTCAAGCCGATCCGCGTCGGCGACCATCGCTTCGAGTCGATGGGCTCCGCCAGCAAGGCCCTGGAGTTCGCGATCCCGACCACGCTCAAGGTGGGCTACAATCTCACCAACTACGCGCGCACCACGTCCCTCGATCCCGCCTACGGCACCAATGGCAACGGCTTCCTCTACGTCGGCCCGCTCCCGTTGTCCGCGTTTGTGCAGCACGGCTACACCACGCCGCTGCTGGGCGGCTACGGCGTGCCGCAGGTGCTCGACAACGAAATCATCGGGCGCGCCTATCGCACCAATCCCTCGCAGTTCGTCCAGGTGCGGCCCGCCGCCGATTACCAGTCCGCAGCGCAGAACAACAACAAGCTCACCGAGATCATCACGGCGGGATACCTGCGCGCGGACAACACGTTCTTCGCCGGCAAACTCAAGCTCGCCTACGGCGTGCGCTACGAGCAGACCGAAAACAAAGGCGCCGGGTTTTTGTTCAATCCCTCCAACAACCAAGCCCGCAACGCCGCCGGCCAGCTGCTCGCCACCACCGGCGCCG
Source organism: Verrucomicrobiota bacterium (assembly GCA_041165185.1). GTDB lineage: Bacteria > Verrucomicrobiota > Verrucomicrobiia > Opitutales > Opitutaceae > JBEANZ01. Next base: position 2,603 of record JBEANZ010000183.1, read on the forward strand.
TGTTCGTGCGCGGCACCGGCCAGACGGTGCGCACCCTGTTTCCCGCCAACTCCCTCGCCGCCGCCAAGGCGACGGCGATCCCCTACGGTCGGTCGGCGTCCGCCCGCTACGGAAATTTTTTCCCGAGCGCGAGCGCCAGCTACGACCTCACGCCGAATATCGTCGGCCGGCTCTCCTTTTCCCGCACCGTCGGCCGCCCCGACCTCCACAACATCTACCCCTCGATCAACCTGCCCGATCTCACGCTGGCCCCGTCGGAAACCAACGCCAACACCCAGATTCAGCTGAACAACACCGGCCTGCGTCCCTGGCAATCCAGCAACGTCGGTGCGTCGCTGGAGTATTATGGTTCCGAGGGCGGAAACAACGTCACGCTCCGCGGCTACCGGCGTTTCGTTTCCAATGCCTTCGTGCAACGCACGCTGAGCGTCGCGCAGTCCGCCGAGCTCATCGAGCAATACGGCGCCGACCCGGATGACTACCCCGGTTCCTTTCTCGTGACCAAGATCAACATGCCGGGCACGATCGTCACCTCGGGTCTCGAGCTGAGCGGCAGCTACAATTTCAACCGCCTCCTGCCGCAATGGGCGCGCGGCGTGCATCTGAATTACTCTGCGGCCCGTTCCACGCAGACCGGCGGCGGGAGTGTCGGCATCCAGTTCGCGGCGCAGAATCTTTACCTCGTGCCCTGGTCGGCTGGTGCGGGCCTGTCGCTCACCCGCGACCGCTTCTCGATCTCGATCAAAGGCAAGTGGAACGCGAAGACGCGCCTCTCCTATCAGGATCCCGCGGTGAACGCGTTCTACGAACCCGACACGTTTCAGTATCGGCGCGCGGCACTGCGGGCGGACCTGGATGCGAGCTTGCACCTCACCCGCAGCGTCACGCTCTTCATCAACGGCCGGGACATCAGCGGCTACACGCAAACCCTCCAAGTTTACGGCCCGCTCACGGCCGCCATCGCGAAAAACTTTCGCCGCTCGGTCTACGAGCCAGTGTGGACTGCGGGGATGAAGGCGAAATTCTGATCGGGACCGCCTGCGCAATTACCCGCCGCGCTCCTCGACGCCGACGGTGCCAAACTCATCGAACAGCCGGCGCAAACGCCACGGGGGAATTTTTCGCCAACATGGCGCGGACTATCCGCGCGGCTCCCTCTGAAAACAAACGAATTTTCGTCTCCGTGCCACACAGCGCCACGGGTGAGCCAGCGCACCCACAACGGCAACGCCCACACGGCGAAAAGCCGAAGAGGCACGGCCTCGTTGAGATTCGGTCGCCACGCGTAGAATGCCAGAATTCCGCCGGATTCAGCGTTTGCTCTGCGGCCCAGTCACGGCGCAAAATCGCATCCGTCAATTCCAGCCCCCGCACGAGTTAGCGTCCCATGTATTTCCAGCTTCAGAACTCCCCTACTCTGGCGCTGCTGCACAAGCGGCACGCGGGCGTGCTGCTGTCTTTTTTCCAAAAGGTCTTCCGCGCGGCCAATGTCCTAGAGATTCCGGAAGAGCGGCTTGAGGGGCGATGGGAGCAATTCATCGAGGAAGACGTCGTTCCCAGCGACTGGGAAGAGGAGCCCCCAACAAACACCGCGAAACACTACCTGGAGGAATGGTGTAAGAACCGGTGGCTCGCGCGGACTTACGACGAAAAAGAAGAGACCTACGTCTATCGGCTGACATCGCACACCGAACAAGCACTACTCTTCGTTGAGCAGCACCTATCGGCAAACAGGCGATCGTTCATCGGGACGGAGTCCAATTTCTCCAAA
>JBEANZ010000184.1:0-4888 GCA_041165185.1 Verrucomicrobiota bacterium
AGATTTCCCGCCGCATCGAACTTGAGGAGACGGACGCCGGCGCGCGTGAGCCCGCGGTCTTCACCGGCGAACGCATGAAAGTCCTCCACTCCGCCGTCGTGCTCGCCAACGAAATCCCGCACTCGAAGCTGCTCACGTTTACGCGCCACGGCTTCATGGCGCACGGCCTCGCGATGCTGCGCCCCACGCACTCCCCGATCCTGACGTTCACGCCGTCGCCGGAAATTTTCCGCCAGCTCCGCCTGCTCCGCGCCGTGGAGCCGTTCCTGATGCCCCTCGCCTCCGAACCCGACATCACCATCGAAAACGCGATCACCATCCTGCGCCGCGCCGGCCGCGTGAACATCGGCGACAAGCTCATCGTCGCCACCGACATCGTCTCGCAGGACCGCCTCGTGGACAGCGTGCAGTTGCGGACCGTGCGGTGATTTGCCCCGCCGCTCCCGCCACGAGTAGGCGCCGCGCACTTGCCCTCGCCCGACCACCTTCACAGTGGCACCGCATGGCCAGCCCCGACCTTGAGCCCGACGATCTGAAGGCGGTTTACGCCTTCGCCGCCCGCCTCAGCAGCATCCAACGCATCGAGCCCTTGGCGGTGTGAGGCTGCTCCTGAACGGCCAGCGACCGCGCTGTCTCGCGCGGGACTTGATCGCGATCGGTCATGATGCCGTTCACGCGCATGATCGCCCACGCGTGATCGCCGTCGGGCCGGACCGCGCACGGGCGCGTTGGCCTCACAGGAGTTCCGTCTGCTTTTCCGCCGTCCCCTCGACTTCCGCCCGCGCAAACGCGCTTGCGGACGGCGGGGCGTTGAGCCGTTCGCTCCCGTCCAGCAGCCCCGCGATCGTGAGGATTTGCAGCTTGGGAAATTCCGTCGGCCAGAGTTTTGCCCGATAACGGCCGGCGTCGACGACCTCCTTGTTCATCGCCTTTGTCGGCGGTTCCAGGGTGAGAAGCACGCCGCCGGCGGCCTGCTGGTTGGCGACATCGCCGAGCAGCGTGGCGATGTCGCTTCGCTTCACGCCGCCGCCCTTGACCTGCACGATGAGCTTCGCGCGCTCGTCCTTGCTTTCGTAGAAATAGAGCAGCCCGTCCACGCCGCGATCCGCCCCTTTGCCGCCGCCTTCGCGGAGCGGCCGCGCCCCGACGAGCGAGAGCGCCCAGTGTTGGAATTGAAACTTGTCCAGCTCCGCCAACCGCCGCGCCCCGGCGGCGTCCTCGGGCTGCCCCTTCTCCTCAAACTTCAGCCCTTTCGGAAACGCGTCGCGCAGCCGTTGTTTGATTAGGTTGATCGCGAGGTAGGTCACGTCGATGCCGACCCAGGCCCGCCCTAGTTTTTGCGCGGCATGGACCGTCGTGCCGCACCCGCAAAACGGATCAAGCACCACGCCGTCTTTCGGGCAGGAGGCGGTGATGATTCGCTCCATCAGCGCCACGGGCTTCTGGGTAGGATAACCGAGGGACTCGGCGGAGCCTCCCTGCATCGGCTTCACGTCGCCATTGACCCAGAGGTCGGACACGAGCGAGCCGGCCGTGTCTTCCAGATAGATTTTCTTCCGATACGCGCCACCCGGCGTCGGATGGAGGAGGCCCTGCTCCCACAGCTCGGCCATCTTTTCCTTCGAGTAGAGCCACGCCTTTTTCACGCCGCGAAACTCATACTCCTTGCGGCCCTCGTATTTCTGCAGCCCCGCCGCGATGATGTTCACGGTTTGGAACCTCCCGCGCTCGTCCGCGTGGCTAAACACCCCGGCCTGCTTCTCCGTCAGCGGCGCGTAGATTTTCTCGAACGGCGCGGCGTCGGAACGCGTGTAGAAGAAAATCACGTCGTGCTGCTCGCCGAAATAGCGGGACTGCGGTTTCGGACTGTTGGTTTTTTTCCAGATGATTTCGTTGCGGAAGTTCCGCGCCCCGAAAATCCCGTCGAGCACCATCCGCAGGTAGTGGCTCGCCGTGGGATCGCAGTGGAGATAGAGCGATCCGGTCGGCTTGAGCACGCGATGCAGCTCCACCAACCGCGGTGCCATCATCGCGAGGTAGGCCATCATCGGCGAGGTCTTCAGAAATTTCTTCAGCGCCTCCGCGAGCTCGACCACCGCGACGTTCGCACACGTGTCGATAAACTCGGCGTAGGTGGCATCGACCTCCGCCGTCCATTCCCACGTGTCGGTGAAGGCATGAAATTGCGCCTCGCTGGCCGCGCCGCTGGCCTCCTTGAAGAGCACGTTGTAGTTGGCGTTGGAGTTGAACGGGGGGTCGAGGTAGACGAGGTCGACGCTGCCGTCGGCGAAGACCTTCGGGTCGCGCAGCCACTTGAGATTATCGCCAAAGAGGAGCCGGTTCACGCGGTAGGGACTTGGCGCTACCCAACCTGAAGCGCGAGCCGGAATTGGCACGACCTGCGAATCGCCCGCGCTCGGAAATTTCAGGTTAGCCTTCCCCCCGAAAACTCCCCTACTTCAGCGCCTCGTCCTTCCGGCGCTCTCGGCGCCGGCCTTCTCCCCTTCCCCGTCTTCCCTCGGACCATGCACTCCCTCCGCCGCTCGTTCTCCCTCGCCACCCTCGCGCTCGCCGCCGTCTCGTCGCTCGTCGCGCAGGAGCCGCGCCTCGCCAACATCTCCACGCGCGCCCAGACCGCGCCCGGCGCCGCCGTCCTCATCGTCGGCTTCTCCATCGGGCCCGGCGCCAACAAACAGGTCCTCATCCGCGCCGTCGGTCCCACGATCGGCGCCGCGCCGTTCAGCGTGCCGGGCACGCTCGCGGATCCGTTTCTCACGCTCTTCAATTCCGCCAACGCCGTCGTCGCCACCAACGACAACTGGGCCACCGCCCTCCCCGGCTCCGCGCCGATTTCGGCGGCGACGTTTGGCTCCGTCGGCGCATTTGCGCTCCCCGCCACGAGCCGCGACGCCGCGCTACTCATGACGCTCGCGCCCGGCAACTACACCGCGCAGGTCACCGGCGCCGGCACGAGCAACGCCACCGGCGTCGCCCTCGTGGAAGTTTACGAGCTCACCGCGAGCGGCGCGAAACTCGCCAATCTCTCCACGCGCGGCCAGGTCCTCACCGGCGCGAACCTCATGCTCCCCGGCATCGTCGTCGCGCCCGGCAGCGGCACGCGCCGGATGTTGCTGCGCGCGGCGGGCCCGGCGCTCGGGGCGTTCGGCGTCACCGGCACGCTCTCCGATCCCGTGATCACGTTGACCAATTCCGCGAACGGCGCGGTCGTCGGCACCAATGACAACTGGAGCACGCAGACGCTCGGCGCGGCCTTCACCGCCGACGCCGTGGCCAACGTCATGAAGCAGGCGGGCGCGTTTGATTTCGCGCCCGGCAGCCGCGACGCCGCGCTCGTCGCCGAGCTGCCGCCGGGAAATTATTCGCTCCAGGTCAGCGGCGTCGGCGGCGCGACCGGCCTCGCGATCGTCGAGGCGTATGATTTCACGCAGGCCACGGCGCCGGTCGTCACGATCGCCGCGACGAAGACCGACGCCGATGAGTCGGGAAACAAGAACGGCGAGTTCGTCATCACGCGCACCGGCGACACGTTGATTCCGCTCACCGTCAGCTACGGCACCGGCGGCAACGCGATCAACGGCTACGACTACGTGCTGTTGCCCGGCACCGTCACGATCCCCGCCGGCGCCTCCTCGGTCACGCTTCCGCTCCTGCCCATCCCCGACATCACGACCGACGACGGCGACACCGCGATCATCACGCTCGCGCCCGCTCCTCACTACACCCTCGGTGCCAGCACCTCCGGCACCGTCACGATCAAGGACATCCCCGCGACGCTCTATTTCGCCACGTTGCGCCCGACCGGTTCGGCGGCGGGCTCCACGTCCTACGGCACCGCGAGCATCCTGCTCAGCGCGAGCGGCTCGGTGGCGGGCGTGACGGTTTCGTTTTCCAATCTCAGCTCCAACGAGGTCTCCGCGCACCTCGTCATCGGGGCCAACGAGGATTTTGTTTTCGACCTGCCGCAGGGCCAGGTGACCGGCGCGCTGTGGACGTTTGCACCGCGCGGCACCTACTCCAGCGCCGCGCTGCTCGACGCGCTGAAGTCCGGCAACATCTCCGTGCGCATCGACTCCGTGAAATTCGCCGCCGGCGAAACCAAGGGCGTCTTCGTGCAGGGCATCGGCTCGCAGACCTTCTCCGCGCCCGCCGCGCCGCCCGCCGTCTCGCTCGCCGACCTCACCGCCACCGACGCCGCGCGCCTCCTCACGCAGGCCACCTTCGGCCCCACCAAAGCCGAGATCGACGCCCTCACCGGCGGCAACGCCGACACCTGGATCACCGCCCAGATCGCCAAGCCCGCGAGCCTGCACCGCGCCGCCACGATCGCGGACCGGACGACCTTCGGCGGCAGCAGCAGCTACACGAATTGGAACGCCATCCACCTCCCGAATCGCCAGGCCGCGTGGTTCAAGGTCGTGCTCACCGGCGACGACCAACTCCGGCAGCGCATGGCGTTTGCCCTCAGCCAAATCCTCGTCGTCTCCGACATCGCGCTCGGCGGCGACAGCCAGACCGAGCCGCTCGCCAACTACTACGACATGCTCGTGAGCGGCGCCTTCGGCAACTACCGCACCCTTCTCGAAAACGTCTCCGTCAATCCCATGATGGGCGAGTATCTCAGCTCGTTGCGCAACTCCAAGGCCGACCCCGTGACCGGCCAGACGCCCGATGAAAATTACGCGCGCGAGGTCATGCAGTTGTTCACCATCGGCCTGAACCGCCTCCAGCCGGACGGCACGCTCCAGCTCGGCGCCGACGCGCTCCCCATCCCCACCTACAACCAGACCACGATCACCGAGCTGGCCAAGGTGTTCACCGGCTGGGGCTACCCCTCGACGAGCCTCACCGCCTTCCGCAGCGCGGGCAC
>JBEANZ010000185.1:0-17099 GCA_041165185.1 Verrucomicrobiota bacterium
GTCATCGATCTCACCGGATTGCTCTCGCCCGGCGACCGCCGCCCCGAGACCGACGTGCTCAACGGCATCGCCTACGACGAGGCCGGCGACCGCCTCTTCGTCACCGGCAAAAACTGGCCGAAGATTTTCGAGGTGCGCCTGCGCGAAAAATAGGCCGCGAGCTCGCTCGCGCTCCGCCCGCGTGCGCTCACCGCGTCGCGAAACCGGATTTGCCTTTCGCCCCCGCGCGCCCGCAAATCCCCCCTCGTCCGTCGCCACCTCCCATCACCTTGCCCGCCGCCACCTCCTCGCCTCCGCCCCTCCTCTACGCCGACACCGAGCGCAGCCCCGACGCCCTCTACTTCGGGCGCGTCGGCGTGCCCGATCCGTTCGTCGCCTTCGTCCACGAGGGCAAAAAACACGCCGTCGTCAGCGCGCTCGAGTTCGCCCGCGTGCGAAAAAAATCCGCCTTCGACGTCGTGCTCCCGCTCGAGCCGTTTCGCGAACGCGCCCGCCAGCTTTGGCCACAGCGCACCATCGGCGCGGCCGAGGTGATTTGCCTCGTCGCGAAGGATTTTCGGCAAACCCGCTTCACCGTGCCGGACGATTTTCCCGCCGGTCTCTACGAAAAACTCTTCGAACTCGGCCTCGATCTCACCGTGGCCGACGGCCCGCTGTTTCCCGAGCGCGAGATAAAGTCGCCCACCGAAATCTCCGCCCTCCGAGAGGGCAACCGCCTCAGCGCCGTCGGCCTCGCCGCCGCCGAAAAAATCCTCCGCGCCGCGAAGATTCGCGGCCGCACGCTGGTGCATCGCGGCGCGGTCCTCACGAGCGAGGCCGTGAAATACGCCATCGAGTCCGCCATCCTCGCCGAGGGCGGCGTCTCGGCCAACACCATTGTCGCCGGCGGCGATCAGGGCTGCGATCCACACGAACGCGGCTCCGGCCCGCTCCGCCCGCACGCGTTGATTGTCGTGGATATTTTTCCGCGCGTGACGAAGACCGGCTACTTCGGCGACATGACGCGCACGTTCCTCCGTGGTCGCGCGAGCGAGGCGCAGCGCGCGCTCGTCGCCGCCGTGCGCGCCGCGCAGCTCGCCGCGCTCGGCGCGATCCGCGGCGGCGTCAACGGCCGCGATGTCCACGCGAAGTGCGTCGAGGTGTTCACCGCGCGCGGCTTCGAGACCAAGACCACCGCGCGCGGCTCGACCGGGTTTTTCCACGGCACCGGCCACGGCCTCGGCCTCGCCGTCCACGAGCCGCCGCGCATGAGCTCCACGATAGACTACGTGTTGAAGACCGGCTCGGTCGTCACGGTCGAACCGGGGCTCTACTACCCCGGCCTCGGCGGCTGCCGCATCGAGGATGTCGTCCAGGTCACGGCCACGAAACCCCGCCTCCTCTCGCGTTACGCCTACGACTGGGAACTGCGCTGACCATGAAAAATCTTCCCACGCTCCTCCGCAAAATCTCCGGCCTGCACGTCCTCGTCGTGGGCGATGTGATGCTCGATCGCTACATCTGGGGCGACGCCACGCGCATCTCGCCCGAGGCGCCCGTGCCGGTGATCGACGTGTCGCGCGAGACGTGGACCGCCGGTGGCGCCGGCAACGTCGCGCTCAACCTCGCCGCGCTCGGCGCCCGCAGCACCGTCGCCGGCTACTTCGGCACCGACGACGGCGGCCGCAAACTGCTCGAAACCCTGCACGAAAGAAAAATCGCCACCATCGCCACGCCCGGCGCCAGCCAGACGATCGTGAAGACGCGCGTGATGGTGCAGCGCCAGCAGCTCTGCCGCATCGACCGCGAATCGGCGCCGGCCGCCTATGCGTTTGCCCCCGCAGCGGGCGAGGCGCTCCTCCGCCCCGCGATCCGCGCGTGCGACGCCGTGATTTTTTCCGACTACGCCAAGGGCGTCCTCTCCGACGAACTCGTCAACCGCGTCACGCGCCTCGCGCGCGCCGAGGGCAAATTCGTCGCCCTCGATCCGAAGCCGAGGCGCGCCCTCGCCTTCCACGGCCTCGACCTCATCACGCCCAACAAACGCGAGGCGCTCCAGCTCGCCGGCCTCGAAACCGCCGCGCACGCCGAGTTCCCCGCCGCCGAGGTCTGCGCGCGCCTGCACGAGCGCTTCGCGACGAAGCACCTCGTGATCACGCTCGGCGAGGGCGGCATGTTGCTCAGCTCCGGCGGAAAAATCCTCCGCACGATCCCGACGGCCGCGCGCGAGGTTTACGACGTGTCGGGCGCGGGTGACACCGCGCTCGCCGCGCTCGTGCTCGCGCTCGCCGCCGGCGCGAAACTCGAGACCGCCGCGCACTTCGCCAACGCCGCCGCCGGCGTCGTCGTCGCGAAGGTCGGCACCGCCACCGTCACCCCCGCCGAGCTCCGCGCCTATGTCGCGCACGAGTCATGAGGTTCCTCGCGGTTTTCGATGGCTCGTCGCGGGGGTTTGGGAGCCCCGAAGGGGCGAAAAGTAGAAAGCCCAGGGCAACGCCCTGGGTAATCCATTGGGTGAGGTTCGAAGCCCTGAAGGGGCGAAACTTCCCGGGCGGGTGTCGCCCCTTCAGGGCGAGGGAATTCGTGGGACTGTTTCCCAGGGCGATGCCCTGGGCTTTCAACTTTCGCCCCTTTGGGGCTTTGCACTCCGCCGCCCACAACTCGCTGGAAACAGCCGTCATCCTGTCATGACCAAGGCGCTCTTCCTCGACCGCGACGGCACGCTCATCCTCGACAAGCACTACCTCGCCGATCCCGCCGGCGTGGAACTCATCCCGGGCGCGCGCGAGGCGTTGGCGCGCGCGCGCGCCCTCGGCTACGCGCTGTTTCTCTTCACCAACCAGTCCGGCATCGGCCGCGGCCTCCACACCCTCGACGCCGCGCTCGCCTGCAACGCCCGCATGGAGGAACTCCTCGGCCTCCCGCGTCCGCTCTTCGTCGACACGTGCATCGCACCCGAGTCGTTCGACCAGCCGTCGCACTACCGAAAGCCGTCGCCGAATTTCATCCTCGAAAAAATCGCCCAACACGCCCTCGACCCCGCGCACTGCTGGATGATCGGCGACCGCGAATCGGACATTCTCGCGGGCCGCAACGCGCGGGTAAATTCCGCCGCCGTCTGCACGGGCAAACTCGACGCCCCCGCCTGGGCCGCCGTTGCGCCGCCGGGCGTGCCCGTCTTCGCCGACCTCGCGGCCTTCGTCGCGACGCTTTCGTGACGAAGGTGAAAATCACGCATGGACGCGATCCCACCAGAAATCAGCGCATGAAAAGTCGGACTACCGATCGGCGCAGGTGCCACGAACACCAAAATCCCTCTGTTCGACCCTGCCGGAGTCTCGTAGGGCCGCCGCTTGCCGGCGTGCCGTCGCGGTTTGCGCGAGAGAGTGCTGATCGACATCCGCCATCGGTTGGGCGGTTGCGGCGCGACGGCACGCCGACAAGCGGCGGCCCTACGGGCGATCAGCTACTCGCGCCGGCACCGGTTCGTTTCGAGCGGCGACGGAGGCGCGGTGACCATGCCTGAACTCGCCGAGGCCGAATTTTTCCGCAAACGCTGGGACCTCGCCGCCCGTCGCCGCACGATCACCGCCGCGCTCACGCACGACGCCGCGAAAATCTATCGCGGCACCGACCCCGTCCTGCTCCGCCGTGCGCTGACCGGCGCGCGGCTGCTCGATTCCGAGGCGCGCGCGAAGCAGATGCTCTTTCGCTTCAGCGGCGGCGCGTGGCTCGGCATCCATCTTGGCATGAGCGGCGAGCTGCGCGTCGAGCCGCGCGCCTATGCGCCGCAGAAACACGACCACCTCGTCCTGCGCACCGCGCGCCACGCCCTCGTGTTCACCGATCCGCGGATGTTCGGCCGCGCGCTGTTTCACGGCGGCGCGGCCCCGCCGCCGTGGTGGACGGCCATCGCGCCCGCGCTCACGTCGGCGGAGTTTTCGCTCGCGGCCGTCACGGCGTTTCTCCGCCGCCGCGCCCGCGCGCCGATCAAGGCGGTGTTGTTGATGCAGGAGCGGTTTCCCGGCGTCGGCAACTGGATGGCCGACGAAATCCTCTGGCGCGCCGCGCTGCACCCGCGCCGCGCCGCCGGCTCGCTCACCCCCGCCGAGGTGAAAACCCTCTGGCGCGAATGCCGCTCGGTCGCGCGCCGCGCGCTCGCCACCATCGCCGGCCGCGGTGACTACCTCCCGCCCGACCTCAACGCGCACATCCCGCAATCGTGGCTCTTCTGGCATCGTTGGCGCGACGGCGGGCGCTGCCCGAAAACCGGCGCGCCGCTCGCGCGCGCCGAGATCGGCGGCCGCACCACGTGCTGGTCGCCCGCACGGCAGGGGGTGTGAATTTTTGATTTTCGATTTTCGATTTTCGATTCCCAATCACCGGGCACCTCGCCCGCCATTCAATCGAAAATCCAAAATCCAAAATCGAAAATTCGCCTCGACGAACTGCTCGTCGCGCGCGCGGTGGTCGAGACGCGTGCGCAGGCGAAATCGCTCATCATGTCCGGCCGCGTGCGCCTCGGCACCGAGCGACTCGAAAAACCCGGCAAGGATTACCCGGCGGATCTCGCGTTCACGGTCGACGCCCCGCCGCGCTTCGTCTCGCGCGGGGGCGAAAAACTTGCCGCCGCCCTCGCCCACTTCGCGCTCGATCTGCGCGGGGCGCACGTGCTCGACGTCGGGGCGTCGACGGGCGGGTTCACCGACTGCGCGCTCCAAGCCGGCGCGGCCGATGCCGTCTGCGTTGATGTCGGCCGCGCCCAACTCCACCCCAAGCTCCGCGCCGATCCGCGCGTGACGAACTTTGAGAAACTCAACGCCCGCCATCTCACGCCGGCCGATCTGCCGCGCGCGGAATTCGACGCGGTGGTGATGGACCTCTCGTTCATTTCGCTGACGGCCGTGTTGCCCGCCGCGTGGCGGCTGTTGCGGCCCGGCGGCACGCTGGTGGCGCTCGTGAAGCCCCAATTCGAAGCCGGCAAGGCCGAGGTGAGCAAAGGCCGCGGCGTCATCCGCGACGACGCCGTGCGCGCGGCGGCGCTGGCCCGCGTGCGTGACTTCGCACTCGCGCAGCTCGCGGGCGCGACGGTGCTCGGAGAAATCGAGTCGCCGATCACGGGCGCGGACGGCACCCGGGAGTTTCTCCTCGGGCTGAGGAAGGGTTGAACCGCTAATCTCCGCAAATTTCCCGGAGGCGGTGGACCGAGGCGGAAGTGTGCGTGCCCCGCCTTGTCGGCGGGGCGCGAAGGTGAGTTTGGGGCATTTCGCCTTGTAGGGCCGGCGCTCGTCGCCGTGCCGTCGCGCGGCGCGCATAATAGCCGGGACGGCACGCCGGCGAGCGGCGGCCCTACGAGAAGCGGTGACGACGAGGAGCCCCGAATTGAAGATTGGAATCCCGGCGGATTCGCCGAGATTGGCGGCCCCCCGAAATTCCCGATGACCCCGATTCGCTCCCTCGCCTTCGTCGTCAACGCCGCCAAGGACGGCGCCGCCGAACTCGCGCGCGAGCTCTCCACCATCGCGCGCGCGGCCGGCGTGAAGCTCAAGCTCACCACGCGGCTCACGTTGTCGCGCGGTTGGTTGCGCGGTTGCGACGCGTGCTGCGTGATCGGCGGCGACGGCACCCTGCTGGGCGTCGCGCACGAGGCGGCCCGCGCGCAAGTGCCCATCATCGGGGTGAATCGCGGGAGCCTCGGGTTTCTCACGACCTTCTCGGCGGACGAGGCGCGCGCGCAATTTGCGGCACTGCTCGGCGGCGAGTTCCGCGTGGACTTCCGCGCGATGCTCACGTGCTCCACGGGCCCGAACTCGCACGGGCTCGCGCTGAACGACGTGTTGCTCAAGGACGAAATCAACTCCCGCCTCGTGCGCCTCGAGGTGATCGCCGACGGCGAACTCGTGACGGACTACCTCTGCGACGGCCTGATTTTTTCCACGCCGACCGGCTCGACGGCCTACAACCTCTCCGCCGGCGGGCCCATCATGCACCCCGCCGTCGCGGCGATCGCGATGACGCCGATTTGCCCGCACACGCTGAGTAACCGCTCGATCATTTTTCGCGAGGAGGTGCGGTTGCGCGTGATTAACCGCACCGCCGGGTCGCGGCTGCTCGTCGCGATGGACGGCCAGCGCAACCTGCGGGTGAGCGCGCGTTCGCCAGTGGAAATCTCCGTCGCGCCGGTCCGCGTGCCGCTGGCGCAGCGGGCGGACTACTCGCATTTCGCCGTCGTGCGCACGAAGCTGAAGTGGAACGGCGGCGTGGCGGAGAAGAAGTAGGCGCGGCCCGCACGGGCGTTGGTTTCGGTTGCTCCTGTAGGGCCGCCGGTCGTCGGCGAGCCGTTGCCGGGGCGCAGTTGAACACGGGCGGACGCCCCTTTGCTCCCTTGCGTGATAGCCGCGACGGCACGCCGACAAGCGGCGGCCCTACGACAGCCATCCGCCGCGCTACGCTGCGGTTGCCAGCTGCGCGATCACGGCGTCGCGCACGGTGTCGATGCGCTTGTAGGCCGCGAGCGCGGCGGGCATCGAGCGGAGCGCGCGTTGCAGGCCGGCCGCGGCTTCCCGGTCGCGCGCGACTTCGTCGAGCCGGTGCAGCGCGATGCGAATCGCGAACACGATGCCGCCGGTGCGCGGGAGCGCGAGGAAGGCCTGGTGCTCGACGCGCAGCCACAACCGTTCGAGCGCGACCGGCGGCGCGAGCGGCGGGAGCGCGCGCGCCGGATGGAGGTTGAGTTCGTCCGTCGCGGCGAGGCCCCAGTTGTCGCGGAGAAACGCGGCGCCGGGCTTGAGGCGCGCGAGAAATTGGTGGATGGGCGACGCGAGCGCGGCGTTGAGCCCGGGCACGACGCCGTGGATCCAATCGAGCGGGCGGCCGATTTTTTCCTCGAGCGCCCAGCCCGTGGGAAAACACAGCGCCCCGCCGTGCAGGACGAACGCGCCGCTCGCGTCGGGCGAGAGCACCAGCAGATCCGGTTCGAGCGCCTCACTGATCCGGGCGAGATCGGTGGCGCGGGTGAGCTCCCACTCCGCGCACAGCGCGGCGAACTCCGCGACCAGTGGCGCGGCCTCCGGCGTCGCGCCGATGTAGCGCGCGGGGTCCCCGGCGATCCAACGCGCGCGTTCCGCCACGACGGCGCCCGTGGCATCGCGCGGGGCGAAAAATTCGCGTAGCTCGCCGCGGCGCAGCGCGAGGTGGAGGCGGAAATCGCCGTCGGGGAACAGCGCGGCGAGTTCGCTCACGGGCGCACGACGAGCTGCGTGCGTTGGGCGCGCGTGAAGTAGCGGCGCGCAAACGCGGCGAGGTCGGCGATCGTCACGGCGTCGACGCGGCCGTCGTAGTTTTTCCAGTCGTTGATCGGGCGGCCTTGGAGGGCGTTGAGGCCGGCCTGCATGGCGCGCGAGGAGTTGGTCTGCATCGACTGGCGGCGGCCGGCCTTGAGGCGCGCCTGGCAGCGGGCGAGCTCGACGGGCTCGACCTCGCCGCGCTGCACGCGGGAGATCTCGGCGTCGATTTCGGCGAGCACCTCGGTTTCCTTGCCGGGCTGCGTGCCGGCGAAAAAGGCGAACATGCCGGCATCGAGGCCGGTGATGCGCGTCGAGCGCACGAAGTAGGCGAGCGCCTTTTCCTCGCGCACGCGCTCGAAGAGCCGCGAGGCCATGCCGCTGAACAACTCGTCGGCCACCTCGCCGACGTAGAAATCGTCCGCGTGGGCGCGCGGACCGGGAAACGCCTGGAGGACGACGGCCTGCTCACGTTTTTGGGTTTCGGCGAAATCTCCCGCTTGCGCGGGCAACGCGTGCGCCGTCGCGGCGGCGGCGGGCGCCGCGGGGCCGCGCGGGATTTTCGCGAGGAAGGCGCGGAGCTTGGGCGTGAGTTGCTTCGCGTCGAAATCGCCGGCGACGGCGAGGGCGACGTTGCCGCCGACGCAGAGTCGGCGGTGCAGCGCGGCGAGCGCGGCGGGGGCGAGGGCCTTCACGCCCGCGAGGTCGCCGTGGTCGTCGAGGGCGAGCGGGTGGGCGCCGAAGAATTTTTGGCGGAGGAGTTTTCGGGCGAAAGTCACGACGTCGTCGGCGTCCTGCTGGAGGCCGGCGAGCTGGGCGTCGCGCTCGATGGTGAAGGTCGCGGGCTTGAACGCGGGCGCGAGCACGGCGTCGGCGAGCACGGCGAGCGCGCGGTCGACGTCGGGCGGGAGCACCTCGACGGCGAGGCCGAGGCTGTTGTTGCCCGAAAACGGGTAGAGCCCGCCGCCGACCTCCTCGATGAATTCGGCGACGGCGGCGGCGCTGCGGGACTTGGTGTCCTTGGCGAGCATCGTCGCGAGGAGCGCGGTCGCGCCGCGCTGGCCGGCGGTCTCGGCGAGCGCGCCGCCCTGCAGGATGAAGCGCAGGTGGAGATTCGGGAGGCGCGCGTCGCGCTGGAGGAGGAGGCGCGCGCCGTTGGGCAGCACGGTCTCGGCGAAGTCGGGCCGCGCGGCGACGGCGGCGACGGCGACGGAATTTTCCGGCGCGGATGCGGTTGGGTTGAGCGAGATCGCGGTGAGGCGCTCGGGCACGAGGTAGGCGCGCAACACGCGGCGCAGCTCGGCGGGCGTGGTGGCGTGGAGGCGTTCGTAGTAGCTGCGGCTGTAGTCGAGATCGCCGACGACGACCTCGGCGGAACCAAGGCGCGAGGCCTGGCCGCTCATGGTCTTGCGGGTGTTGATTTCGGCGACGACGAGTTGGCGGAGGGCTTTTTTGATTTGGGCGGCGGAGAAATTTTTCGCGGCGCACCGCGCCAGCGCGCGCGTGATCGCGGCGGTGGCGGGCTCGCGTTTCGCGGCGTCGCAAGAAAACCCGATACAGAAGAGCCCCGAGGAACCGGGATTCCACGAGGAGGCGTCGATGTGGTGGACGAGCCCGGCGCGTTCGCGGATTTCCTGCCAGAGCACGGAGCTGTCGCCCATGCCGAGGATGGTGGCGAGCAGGTCGAGCACGGGGGCGTCGTCGTGCGTGAGGCCGGGGATCGGCCACGCGAGCGCGGCGCGGGTGAGCTCGACGTCCTCGAAGCGGTGCTCGGCGCGCGGGGCGAGTTGGAGCGGCTCGGCGGGGACGAGCACGGGCGCGAGGCGCACGCGTGGTGCGGCGCCGAAATGCACGGCGACCGCCGCGCGCGTCGCGGCCACGTCGATGTCGCCGACGATGGCGACGACGAGGTTGTTGGGCACGTAGCGCGCGCGGTAGTAGGCGAGGAGGTCGTCGCGCGTGACGGCGGAGAACACATCCTGGTGCCCGATGATCGGCTGCCGGTAGGGGTGTTCGCGGAAACAGGTCGCGAAGAGCGCCTCCCACATGCGGTTGTCGGGATCGTCCTTGGTCATCGCGATTTCGCGGAGGATGACGTCGCGCTCCTTGGCGCACTCCTCGGCGGGGAGCGTGGAGTGGAGGACGGCGTCGGCGAGCAGGTCGATGGCGACGGCGGTGTGCTCGCTCGGGAGATCGATGTAGTAGACGGTGCGGTCGAACGTCGTGTAGGCGTTGATGTAGCCGCCGTGGGCCTGGACGGTCGCGGAGATGTCGCGGCCGGCGCGGCGCGCGGTGCCCTTGAAGAGCATGTGTTCGAGGTAGTGCGAGAGGCCGGCGCCGAGGTGCGCGCCCTCGTGTTGGCTGCCGGTTTTCACCCAGACCTGCACGGAGGCGAGCGCGGCGGAGCGGTCGGGCTTGAGGAGGAGCGTGAGGCCGTTGGGCAGGACGGTGCGGTCGACGGGTTCGCGCCAAAACGGGGCGAGCAGGCGAAGATCGGCGGCGGGCGAGGCGGATTTGGGCATGAAAAACGGGGCGGTCGGAGCGGGCCGCAACGCGATCGGTCGAGCGGGCGCCGACGGGCTCAGGCGGCGTCGATGGCCGTGTCGGCGGCGGGACCGGCGCCGCGACGCGGGCGGACGGGCAGGAAGGGTTTCACAAACGCCTCCTCGAAGTCGTAGATATCCGCGAAATCCTCCGGGCGGTCGCTCTCGGTCTTGGAGAAGACGTGATATTCGATGAGGTTAAAGACGATGGCGCCGAAGTCGCGGCAGCGGCGCACGCCCCAGGCCTCGAGCACGGTGCGGGCGAGGGGGCCGTATTGGTCGAGGGCGTAGGCGCGCAGGCCGTCGAGGAGCTCGGGACCGGTGACGTGCCGGGAGCGTTCGGCGCGGGCGGCGTCGCGCTTCTTGAGGTCCTTGACGGTCTGGTCGAGGCCGAGCCGGACAAAGTCGTAAGCCTTGCGGTCGAAGCGCGGGTCTTCCTTGCAGATGAGGCTGACAATCTCGGCGAAATCCGGGTCGGGCATGAAAGGGCGTGGACGTTGGCAGATCGGCCGAAGCTGCGCAACTCCCGCATCACGCGGCATCGCGCCCGCATCGCGCCGGGGCGCCCTGTGGGTTTCCCCCTAGGAAGTTGGGCTCGTGTTCTGCGATGGCATCGTAACCGTTTGTTAACAGATGATCGCTTCCACCCAAACCAACAACCCCCTCGGCGGCGACGCCCCGCCCGCCGAGCCGCCCGACGCGGTCGCCTACGCGCGGGCCAAGATCAAGCAGGCCGGGCTGCGCGTCACCCAACCGCGCCTCGCGATCGTCGCGACGCTCGCCCGATGCACCGAGCCCGTCGGGGCGGAGGAACTGCACCGGCGCATCGCCGACGGCGCATGCGACCTCGTGACCGTTTACCGGTGCATGGGGGTGTTCGAGGAACTCGGGCTCGTGCGCCGCGCGTATTTCAAGGACGGCGCCGCCAGCTACGAATTGGATCTCGGTGCGCCGCCGCGCTACCATGTCGTGTGCCGCGCCACCAAGCGTGTCGAGGAACTGGACGCCGCCGCCGCCGCGGAAATCCGCGCGGTGCTCGTGAGCGTCGAGGATAAACTCCGCGCGCGCGGCTTCCGCGACGTGCGGCACGTGGCGGAATTTTTCGCCCTCGCGCCGCGCTGAGCGCAGGGCACGCCACACCGGCGGAAATCCCGGGCGCCACGAAATCGACGAGACGCAGGAGCTCAACTACCCCGGCATCGCGCGCGCCATCAAGGCGACGGGCTACCGTGGTTTCGTCGGCCAGGAATTCCAACCCGCGCGGGACCCGCTCACCTCGCTCGGGGCGGCGGTGAAGTTGTGCACGGTGTGAGACGTGGACGAGGCGTCCCGCCTCGTGACGATGCCCCACGCCGTGCGACCTCAGAATCGGCGTGGGGGATTTGGGTGCGGGTGCCGCGTTTTTCGGGAGCGATTGGCGCTAGGGTAACGGCCTGACACGAGCGAGTAGGAGGGGCGACCGCGGCGAGTGGGGCGAGAGCTGTGGCCCGCCTTTGGGCGTCGCGGGAGATTCGGAGGGCGGGTCAGAGACCCTGCCCTACTTCGAGCCGCGCCGTCGGGCGATTGCGCGAACCTCTGTTGCCGGCGGGCTGGTCTCGGGCGAATTACATCGCGTCGCCACCTCCGTGGCCGGAGGCTACGGTTGCCCCGCAAGTCGCCGGACATCTGATTATGAACGAACACGCATCCTCCCTCTCCGCTCCCGACCATGTCCGTGCCGTTGGCGCGAAGAAACCTTGGCAGACGCCGACGATTTGTTTGCTCGAAGCCGAAGAGACGGAAGCGATGGCGGGACGCGGGGCCGAGGCTACCATGACTTACACCATCTGTCCCGGTGGCAGTGTTTTTTCGGTTTCGAATGGAAACTGCGCCAGTGGTGCGAGTTAGTCGTTGCCCCGTGAATCAGGCGTGAGCGGGGAGGAGATCGGTCCGATCCGACTTGGCCGCGCCGTAGAGTCCTCCCACAGCCGATTTGCAGCGCGCGGAAAGTGAAGAGGTGGCCGGTCCGGGCGTCCTACTAAAATCGAGCGGCGTGATTTCGCGCAGGCGTGGTGGTGCCGTTTGGGATGCGCGTTGCATCGCTGCCTTCGCGAATTTCTTGTCTTCCCATGCGCGGCATCGCCGGCCTCGTCCACTTTGACCAACGTCCCATCGATCCCGCGCGGCTCGGGCGGCTGCGCGCGGCGCTGACGCTCGGGTCGATCGACCGCGCGACGCAGGCGGTGAGCGCGGACGGCGCGGCGGGTTTGGCGCACGTGCAGCGCGACCTCGCGCCCGAGGACCGGTGGGAGGCGCAGCCGCTGCGCGGGGCCGACGGGGATGTGTTCTTCGTAACCGAGGCGCGGCTCGAGAATCGCGCCGACCTCGCCGCCGCGCTCGGCTGGTCGCCGGCGGAGGCGGCGGCGCGCCCGGATGGGGCGTTGGTGCTCGCGGCCTACGAGCGCTGGGGCGAGGCGTGCCCGGCGCGGCTGGAGGGCAAGTGGGCGCTCGCGGCGTGGCACGCGCGCGAGCGGCGGTTCTTCGCGGCGGTGGACGCGTTTGGGTTTCGCCCGTTCTACTATTTCCGAAGTGGGGCGACGCTCGCGTTTGCCTCGACGCTGCGGGCGCTGCTCGCGTTGCCCGAGGTGCCGCGCGACCTGCACGACGGCGTGCTGGCGGATTTCCTCCTCTTCACGCGCTCGCATCCGGGCGCGACGCTCTACCGCGAGCTCCGCGCGTTGCCCGGCGGCCACACGCTGCGCGCCGATGCCGCGGGCCTCGCGCTCACGCGCTACTGGCGCGCGGACCATCGGAGCGAATTGCGCCTCGGGTCCGACGCGGAGTATCAGGCGGCCTTCAACGCCGAGCTGGCGCACGCGGTCAACGCGAGCCTGCGGGTCGAGGGAAACATCGGCATCATGGTCAGCGGCGGGCTCGACTCCGCGGCGGTCACGGCCGTGGCGGGCAAACTCCTCGCCGCGCGCGGGCAGCGGTTGCAGGCGCTGCACCAATTGCCCCCGCCCGGCGACCCGCGGCGCGCGTGGCTGCGCGAACACGACGAGAGCCCGCATGTGCGGAAAATGCAGGCGGCGATGCCGCACGTGGATTTTCATTTCCTGCCGCCCGCGCCGGAGGGGGAGCGGCGCGTGTCGCTCGCGCGCTTGGAGGCCCTCCTCGACGAGCAGTGCGGGCCGATGCAGGGCATCGTGTGCGAGCCGCGCGTGGGCGAGGCGGGGCCGGCGGCGAGGCTCAACCTGCGGCTCCTGCTCTTCGGCCTCGGCGGCAACTACGCCGTCTCCCTCGAGGAATACGGCAGCGACTACTTCGCCCAGCTCGCCGTGCAACTCCGCTGGGTGCGGCTGTGGCGCGAACTCGCGGGCCACGCCAAGTTCTACGGCCCGACGATTCGCCACCTCGTCAAGTTTCGCATCCTCCTGCCGCTCCTCGGCCGCACCAACGGCGACCCCGACGACCGCGGGGCGCTCGCGGAGTGCCTGCAGCCGGACTTCGTCCGCCGCGCCGCAGTGGAGGCGAAACTCCACCCGCCGCGGTCGCTGCCGTGGCGCGCGGAAGATTTCAGCGTCAAGCGCCGCGTCGCGTGGATTCTCAACGAGCTCATGCCGCAGAACGTCGGCGTGTGCGGCTCGGTCCTCGGCCGCGGATACACCTGCGACGGCCACTCGCCGCTGATGGCGCACCGCCTCAACGCCTTTTGCCTCTCGCTGCCCGTCGAGCAGCAGATCCGCGACGGCCGCGACCGCCTGCTCCTGCGCCGCGCGATGCGTGGCCTGCTCCCCGACGACGTCGCGTGGCGCACCACGCGCGGGCTGCCCACGCCGGCGTCGTGGCAAGC
Organism: Verrucomicrobiota bacterium; assembly: GCA_041165185.1. Taxonomy (GTDB): domain Bacteria; phylum Verrucomicrobiota; class Verrucomicrobiia; order Opitutales; family Opitutaceae; genus JBEANZ01. Next base: position 13,638 of record JBEANZ010000185.1, read on the forward strand.
GCTCCGCGCGCTGCTCGCGGTGTTGCCCGAGGCGCTGGGCGAACTCGAAAAATCCCCGCTCGCCGCGAGCTACGTCGACCTCGCCGAGCTGCGCCGCCGCTTCGTCGGCGCCGACGAGGCCGCGCTCCGCCGCGCCGGCGGCACGCGCCTGCTCCAACTCTTCAACCTCGCCTGGTTCCTCCGCTGGCACGAGCGCGGCGGCGTGCGCCAGTTGTAGGGCGGGGTCGCTGACTCCGCCGTTTCGGCAGGCGCGCCGTGAAATCGAGCGGTGGCGTGCGAGGCGGTCATTGCGCGCGTCGGGGTCGGCGACCCCGCCCTACAACGGCCCGCTCCGCCGCGCACCACGCACCGCGCTACGCCCGTCACGGCAGCTCGTAGATTTCGACGAGCGCTTCGCCGGTGCTGCTGTTCGCACCCGCCACCTGCGCCGTGTAGCCGCGGCCAGCGGCGAGCGTGACCACGAGCGCCGCGTCACGGCTGCCGCTCGGCAACGCAAACGCCCCCGCCTGCGCAAACGTCGCCGCCAGCGCGCCGTCCCAGTCGTCGTTCGTCGCGACGACGCCGTTCGCATCGCGCACTTCCAGACGCGGATCGGCGAGCGTGCCCGTGACGCCAAACACCGTGAGCGTCGGGCCGACGGCGCGCACGAGCAGGTGTTTCGCACCGGCGCCGCTCACGAAAAATCCCGCGATCAAGATATCCGCGCCCGTGCCAACGCGGTGGCGCGCGGAGAGATTCACCAGCCGCGACGCGCTGCTCGCGCCCGCATCGTAAACCTCGACGAGCACCGTGCCCGCACCCGCGCCGCTCGCCTGCGCGGTGTGCGCGCCATCGATCGTGGCGAGCGCGGCGGCGTCGCGCGACGCGGCGCCAAAGGGAAACGCGCCGACGCCGGCCATCGCGGGCGCAAGCGCGGCCGGCCAGTCGTTGTTGTCGGCGAAGCGACCGGAACCGCGAAACAGCTCGAGCCGCGGATCGATCATCGCGCCGGGCACGCCGAATGGCGCGAGCGTCGGACCGGCGGCGCGCACGAGCACGTCTTTCGCGCCGCCGGCGGTCACGAAGCCGGCCGCGAGCGGCGCGCCGCCCGCGAGCGTCGCGCGCACGGAGAGATTCGTCAGCCACGCAGCCGGCCGCACCGCGAGCGCTGCGCCGAGCGTCGCGACGCTGCCGGCGGAATTTGCGACGACGAGCGTGTAGGTGCCCGCATCCTCGCCGCGCGCGGCGGGGAGCGTGAGCGTGGCGCTCGTCGCGCCGGCGACAGCGAGGCCGTTGCGCTGCCATTGGTAGGAGAGCGGCTCGTCGCCGGTCGCGCGCGCGGCGAACGTCACACTCGCGCCCGACCCCACCGACCGCGCCACGGGTTGCGCAAGAATCGCCGGCGGCGCCGCGCCGGCCGGGCGGGCGTGGCTCACGCGAATCTGCCGAGTGACGGGCGCGCCGGCGGCATAGCCCGGCTTGCTCGCGACGAACCGGAAATCGTAAACGCCGTCCGCCTGACCGCTCGGCACGGTCAGCGTGATCGCGGCGCGGCCTGTCGCCCCGGACGAGCCGGCCGACTCGGCGGCAGCGGCGGCGGTGTCGCGGAAACCGCCGGCGAGATCGATCGCCGCGTCGGCCACGGGGTGGAGCTGTTCGTCGACAGTGGAAAACGAAAACGTGATCGCCTCGCCCCAGTCGACCGTGGGCGGCGTCGCCGGCGCGGTGCCCGTCAACACGATCGCGCCGGCCGAGCGCGTGACGGCGGACGTGGCCTCGTTCGAAAAATTCGTCGCCGCGCCGGCGGCATCCGTCGCGGCGACACGATAACGGTAAACACTTCCGGGCGCGGCCGTCGTGTCGCGATACGAGGTGATGTTGGCGGCGAGCGCGGCCAGCGGAGCGAAGGCGCCGTTCGCGTCGTCGCGGCGTTCGATGCGGTAGCCGGCTTCGTTGACGGCGCGGTCGGCCCACGTGAGCGCGATGCCGGTGGCGTCGCCGGTGGCGACGAGCGTGTCGGGCGCGACGGGCGCGAGGCCGTCGAGAAATTCGCCGATGCCCTCCGCGATCGCGCGCGCGACGAGGCGGCGGAAACGCTCGTCCTGGATCGCGGCGTTGTCGGGCGTGGGGCGATCCATGAACGCGACCTCGACGATGACGGCGGGGCGCGTCGCGAGGCGGTTCTCGCCGTAGCTGCCGTTGAAACCCTGCACGCGGCGGTCGGCCCACGTCGGGTTGTAGTCGCGGCGGATGGCGGCGATGACTTTGCCGTGGAGGAGATCGGCCAGGCGTTTGCTCTCGGCGGCGACGGAGTTGGCGTTGTCGTAGAGCGTCTCGGTGCCGGTGCCGCCACCGCCGTTGTTGTGAATGCTCACGAGCAGATCGGCGGCGACGAAGTTCGCGTAGAGCGGGCGGCAGCGGATGTCCTGGCTGAGGTGGTCGAAGCCGGGCTCGTTCCAGACAGTGGTGGGCGCGCCGAGGAACTGCGCGTGGTAGCGCGCGGCTTCCTGCCAGCGCGGGCGACCGCTGAGGCCGTTGCCGGCGGCGCGGTCGAGGTTACGCGTGGGGCGCACGTCGGCGCCGACGGCGGTGAGCTCGGCGCCGAGGAGCGTGATGAAATCGTGGTTCACGAAATCCTCGACGACGCCCTGATAGAAATCGCGTTGGAGCACCCAGGCGTTGCTCGCGTTGAGGTAGTAGCCGTGGCCCGGACTGATCGCGAGGCGGCGGCCGGCGAGTGCGCCGGTCGCGGGCGGGACGCCGGGAGGCAACGCGAGCAGCGGCGCGGCTTGGGGCGGAGAGAACTGCGGCACCGACGCCGTGCGCGAATCGAGTTCGAACCAGCGCGGCAGCGGGATGCCGGCGATGCGCGTGTCGATTTCGATCTCGGCCAGATCGGCGTGGAGGACGTCGACGGCGGCGCGGTGGGAGGCGCGGAGGAAGTGCTCGAAGTCGAGGCTGCCGAGGCCGAGGTCGAGGAGTTCGCGGCTGAAATCGAGCGTGAGGCGTGGGCCGTCGAGCGTGGTTGAAAGTAAGCGGACGCCGGAGCGTAGCGTGTCCGTGGCGAACGCGACGGCGCGAACGACGGCGGCGTCGGTCGCGGCGCGGAGCGCTTCGTGGCGCGCGGAGGAGAGCGTCGGCGCGAGGGCGGGCGCGGCCGTGGTGACGGGCGCGGACCAGAGTGCGGCGAGGACAAACGTGGCGGCTAGCCGAAGGGAGCGCATGGGATTTCCGTGGGAAGTGCGGGCGGAAGGCGAAGCGGGAGGCTGAGGGCGGGCGCGCGTTGAGGGAGCGCCAGCAAGCTGGCGGCCTACGGGGAGCGGGCTCGGCCGGAGGAACATTTCGCGGACGCGCCGGCCTTGCTCACGCCTCGACCGCGCGCTCGAGCATGTAGAGTTTGTCGAACGCGGAAAATTCCGGGCGACTCGTCACCTGCTGCTTGATGAAGCGAAACGGGTAGGCGATCTCGGCGGTCATCCACGG
>JBEANZ010000186.1:0-3408 GCA_041165185.1 Verrucomicrobiota bacterium
CACGATACGATCGGGCTCCGTGAGGAAGTGGACCGTGTAGGGGAACCGTTTCAGCACGGCCCGGCGGATCGGGCCGTGCACTTGGCGGAAAAGCGAAGGATGCTCCGCGATAGCCACCAGCAAGGCGTCGACCGCGGCCTTATACTCCAAGCCGAGACCGACGCGCTCGCCTTCATACCACGCAACGGCCTCGTCAAATTCCGTGCGGGAGATTTGGCGAAAGACCGTCGGCCGACTCATGGCTTCCGAGCGTATTTCGCCTCGGTGGCGGCCCTGATCTCGGACCACGGCACGACGTCCTCGGGGCGGGCGGTGTGCTCCTGCAAACGCCGGTCGAGTTCTGCCGCTTGCCGCGGCGACAGCTCGAGTTCCGTTTCGGAGAATTCGGCCCAAATTTTGCCGACCACGTTCCGACGCTCGGCCGGCGGCATCCCTCGGATAGTTTCGAGAATTTCACTGGCGCTCATGCGACCAACTTGGCGGCGGACACGGCTGGGGCAAGCGACATTCGGTCACCGAATTGACTGCGTAAGGCATCACCGAGAGTTCGCGCGCTTACGGCCGGATCGAGGCATCCTGCCGATGCCTCGCTGATCGCCCTCGACGACCTGCAACCTGCGCCACCGATCGTCACGGCCGAGACAAACGATTTCGCCGTTTGCCGCCGCAGAAGGTCCCGGCGAATCCTCGTAATGCCAATCGCCCGATGCGTTTGGACGATGGTTTTGTTGTAGAACCGGCCGTCGGCCGGTTGAGCCCGGCCAGCGGTCGGGCCTACAGTCCAATACCATCGGGCGATCAGGATTCCGCGTTGAGGGATTTGTCGGGTGGGGCTGCGGCCTGTTTGGCGGGTTGCGGGCGCGATGCTCGCGGGCGGAGTTTCTGGCGTCGTAAGCGGCGGCGGCCCGGGGCGGGAGGTGCGCTGCGCCGCCCGCGTCGCGCTACGGTTTTTTCGACGGCGCGGATTTCTTCGCTGGTGCGGGCGCAGGCGCGCCATCGACCACGACGGCTTCGCCGACTTGGACTTTGCCCTCGGGCGTGGCTTTCTTGGAGAGGATTTCCGGCTCGCCCATGTCCTTCCCGAAATACGGGCCCGCGCTCGCGATGAGCGTGGGCAACGTCTGCTCCTGCGACACGCCTTGCGCGGCGACCGTCATCCGCGTGCGCCAGTAGAGACGGCGGATTTTCCGCGTGAGCGCCGCGTAGTCGTAGGCGGAGGCGACGACGTAGTAGACGTCGTTGGCCGTCTGCTCGACGAGGAAGTCGTTCTTCCCGCTCTCGCGGCGAAACATCGCGACGGGATTCGTGAACTCCATCATCGCCGGCGTCACCACGGCCTCGCCGCCGGGCGCGACGGTCGCGCCGCCCGCGTTGGCGAGCGAGTCGGCCTGCTCGAAGAGGCGGAGGAGTTTCGCGGCGAACTGCTCGCCGCCGACGAGTGCGGCGCGGTCGAGGAGATTGCGCGCGACGAGGTTGGCGGAGAGCGTGGGGTTGTCGGCGTCACCCTCGACGAGGAGGTTGTGCGAGCCCCACGTGTAGATGATGACGAGGCTCGCCGGATGCTCGGGCGACGACGGCAGGTAACCGCTGGCGGCGAGCGCGCGCGTGAGCAGGCGCTCGACGGACTCGGGTGCGAGGGTGTGTTCGTTACCCGGCGCGTGGCCGCGCTGGTTGAAGCCGGCGGACTGCGTGATGAAATACGCCGGCGCGGCAGGCGAAACGGCCGGGAGCAGTCTTCCGAGCGGCGTCATCTCCGTGATGACGGTGAGATCGATGAGCGGATTTTTCTGAAACGATTTCGGGAGGAGCGAGAAGACCCATTGGGATTTCTCGGCGAGCTTCGGGGCGGGCGCCGGTGTGCCGGGAGCCGGCGCGGGCTCGGCGGCGGAGAGCACGCCGGCGAACACAAGGGAGAGAAGCGAGCGCACGCGGCTCATGGCCAACACGATCTCGCCGCTCGCGCTCGGTGCGTAGGGCCGCTGCTTGCCGGCGTGCCGTTGCGACTATCACGCGCGCAACGCGACGGCGCGGCGGCGAGCGCCGGCCCTACGGCGGCATTCAACGACGCAACTGCACCGTTGGCTTTCATTTCCACCCAATCACCCGCCCCTTGTTCTGCTCCTCGAGCCACTTCATCAGCGGCGCGTAGTAGTCGAGCATCGCGCGCGTGGAAAACTCCTCGCCGGTCGTGTCCTTGAGCAGGCGGCGCCAGTCGGTCGTGGCGCCTTTTTCCATGATCGTGCGGAGAAATTTCCCGACCTCGGCGTTGCCCGCGTAATTGCAGCGCTGCGGGGGTTGGTGGAGAATTTTCCGCGCGATGTGGTCATGGAGCTGGTATTTGAAGACCTGCGCGAAGGCGTAGTTGTAGTAGTAGGCCGGGTTGTCGTTGATGTGGGTCTTCGTCGCGGGATCGCAGAGATCGGCGGCGCGCGGCGAGGGCGGCTCGACGCCCTGGAACTCCGCGACGTAGCGCCACCAACGCGCGTTCCACTCGGTGGCGGGGAGATTTTTCGCGAACACGTCCGCCTCCCAATGCGTCATCACGCCCGACGACCAGTAGATAAACGGGATGCCGCCATCGAGGGCGTTGTTGAGGAGAAACGCCGTCTCGTCCGCCTGATAATCCGCGGGCAGCAGCCCGACGTGTTTCAGATACGGCACCTGCGACGAGGCGAGCGCGGTGAGTTCGCCAAAGCCCTCGTGAAAGCCGGGGTTCGCGCCGTCGCGCAGCAGCGGCGGCACGTCGGGCCGCGTGTAGCCCATGAAATAATAAACGTGCCCCAGCTCGTGGTGCGCGGTGTTGAACCACCACGGGTTGTTCTCGACGCTCATCAGCGAGCGGATGTCGCGGTCGAGATCGAGATGCCACGCGGAGGCGTGCGTGTTTTTCTTCCGCTTGTCGCCGGCGGCGACGGGATAGAGGTCCGACTTCGGCCAGAACGATTCCGGCATTTTCGGAAACCCGAGGCTCGTGTAAAACGCCTCCGCCGTCTTCACCGTCCACTCGGGCGCGCGGTCCTTGAAAAACGGCTTGAGGTCCGCGCCCTCGGAGAGCCCGCCCCATTCCTGCGACCAGCGGTTGTTGATCCAGTGCGCGGGGATGAGCTTCGGGACGGGCTGCTTAAACTTCTCCGCGAGCTTGTGCTTCGTCCACGTGTGGAGCTGCGCGTAGAGCGGCGCGAGCACGCGCATGAATTCGGCGTTCATCCGCAACATCTCCTCCGTAGTCATCCCGTAGCGCGCGACCTGGAGCGAAAAATAATCCGTGTAACCCATCTCCTGCGCGACGCCGTTGCGCAGGTCGCGCAGCTTCACGAGGCCGTCCTTGAGCGCCTTGCCCGACTCCTTCGACGCCTCCCACACCGCGCGCCGCTCGGCGAGATCGGTGGAGGATTGGAGCAGGCTGTC
>JBEANZ010000187.1:0-4362 GCA_041165185.1 Verrucomicrobiota bacterium
CGCGATTGGTTCCTGGGGGCCGTGGCGGCTCGACTGGAGGCCGAGGTAGTCGAACCACGCGGCGCCGTCGGAGCCGGGGGCGAGGGGTTTGGTGTATTCCTTCGTGACGCGGTAGCTGTGCATCGCGCAGTGGAGGTTGACGCCGGGCGTGCCGGCGAGGTGCGGGGCGAGGACGTTTTTCAACGCCGCGGGATCGGCGATGTCGGCGGCGCACTCGTCGTGGATGACGAGGTCGTAGCCCTTTGCGTAGTCGGCGTCGGTGTGGAGCGCGAGGGGCGGGCGGGTGGTCTTGTCCGGCGTGTGGAGGTGCTCGACGACGATGTTGGCGCGCGCTTCGAGGCCCGCCTTGAGGAGGTCCTTTTGGTTGACGTAGTCGTGGCAACAGCCGCCGGTGACGAGAAGGACGCGGAGCGGCTTCGGGGCCGCGGCGGCGACGGCGAGCGCGGGCAACGCGAGCGCGGCGAGGAGGGCGAGCGCGGGGAGGAGGCGGCGCGCGCGAAACGAGGAGGAGGGGAGGAGCGAGGGGGAGTTCATGCGGTGGAAAAATAGCGAGGCGGGATGGATGCGGCGGGCAGTCGGGGAGGAGTTAGCGGCGGAGCGGGAGCGGGGCGGGGAAGAGACGCGCGGGGAGGTTGAAAGTGTCGCGCGGGCGGTGTCGAGGATGGTGTGGAGGGTGGCGCGGGGCGACGGTGTAGTGCGGCGAGTGGAGGGGAGGAGATTTCTCCTCGGGGATGGGTGGGGAGGCTTTCGTTCGTAGTTCCGGCTTCAGCCGGTTCCGAGAATTTTCCAGAACCGGCTGAAGCCGGAACTACGAACTCGGCGAACCCGAAGACGGGCCGAAGTCTTCAGGCGCGCGATTCCGGCGCGGTTGCCGGATCGGCGATGAAGGGGCGCTCGCGATATTCGAACCAGTCGAAGTCCGCGGGGTGCGCGGTGCCGGACATGTCCTGGCAGGCGAGGCCGACGAAGGCGCCGGTGAAATTCGGGGTGCCGGGGGCGGCGGCTTCGTCGGAGAGGATGCTGGCGTCGAATTGCTGCGGGAGCCATTGCCACGCGGCGTCGCGGCCCTCGACGCGGTAGGCGAAGAGCAGGCGTTCGTGATCGACTTCGACGCGCAGCTCGATGCGCGCGCCGGCGGGAATCGCGATGGGTGCCGTGAACTGATCGGTTTGCGGGGAGTCGGGCACGCAGGACATCACGCGCAGGTGTTTGCCGAGGGTGTCGTCGTGCGTGAGGTGGAGGTAGTGGAACTTGGCGGCGTTGTAGTAGCAGACGAGGCCGGCGGCCTGTTGAAAATGCTCGGGCTCAAACTCGACGACGGTCGAGGCGCTGTAGCAGTGCGCCTGCTGGCGGCGCGCGACGAGCGATTGCCGGAAGGGACTGCCGATCGTCTCGCGGCCGAAGAGCCGGAGGTGGCCGGGGCGCGCGGTGAGGGAGAAGAGTTCGTCGGGATAGGGCGTGCGGAGCCACTGGAAGGCGAGGGGGAGGGAAGTGGTCTCGAAATTTTCGCGGGTGGGAGGGATGGGAAAGAGGTGCGGAATGAGACCGGAGGGCGCGGGGGCTTCGGTGGAGGGCAGGCCGGTGCCGTCGGTCGTGCGGAGCCAGCCGTCGGCGCCCCAGGTCATCGGTTGGATCGCGGTTTCGCGGCCGAGGGTGCAGCGGCCGCGGTTGCGCAGTGGGCGACCGCAGAGATAAACCATGTAGGTCTCGCCCGCGGGTGTCTCGACGAGGTCGGCGTGGCCGGCGCGCTGGAGTTCGACATCGGGGCGGTGGCGCGAGCTGAGGATGTATTTGTCGGGATGCAGTTCGTAGGGGCCGCGCAGATGGCGCGAGCGCGCCATCGTGACGGCGTGGCCCCACGCGGTGCCGCCCTCGGCGGTGAGCAGATAGTAGTAGCCGTCGCGCCGGTAGAGGTGCGGCGCCTCGGTGAGGCCGAGCGCGGTGCCGGGGAAAATATTTTCGCGGCGGCCGATGAGTTTCCTTTCGGCGACGGAGTATTCCTGGAGCACGATGCCGGCGAAACGGTTCTGGCCGGGGCGGTGATCCCAGAGCTGGTTGAGGAGATATTTTTTCCCGTCGGCGTCATGGAAGAGCGAGGGGTCGAAGCCGCTGCTGTTGAGATAAACCGGATCGCTCCACTCGCCGTCGATGGTGGGGCAGGTGACGAGGTAGTTGTGGAAATCGCGGAGCGAGGCGCCGCTCGCGCCGCCGACAGTGGTGCGGCCGTAGCGTTTCACGTCGGTGTAGATGAGCCAGAAAAGGCCGTCGGCGTGCGTGAGGCACGGCGCCCAGATGCCGCACGAATCGGGATCGCCGAGCATGTTGAGCTGGCTCGGGCGCGTGAGCGGGCGCGTGAGGAGCCGCCAGTGGACGAGGTCGCGCGAGTGGTGGATCTGCACGCCGGGGAACCACTCGAAGGTCGAGGTCGCGATGTAGTAATCGTCGCCGACGCGGACGATGGACGGGTCGGGGTTGAAGCCGGGGAGGATGGGATTGCGGATCATCGGGGAGTGAGAGTGGGGGGTGAGATATTGGTGGTAAGCAGAGAGGTGACGGCGATTGCTTGAAAGTAGGGCGGGGTCTCTGACCCGCCCTCGAACACTTCACGCGTGAAAGGGCGGGTCAGAGACCCTGCCCTACTTTCCAACCGCGGCGCGGCGGGCGGCGAGATCGCGCTCGATTTCATCGACCTTGGTTTTGCCGAGCGGGTAGATCCACAGCGCGATTCCCTTGAGCACGGCGAAGCTCGCGGGGAAAAGGGAGAACGTGAGCGTGATGCCGAGGATCGACGTGGCGCTCTGTGCGACGTTGGGCAGGTAGTCGTATTTCGCGAGAATCCACGGGAGCATCAGGCCGGCGAGTGCGGTGCCGGTCTTGATGGCGAAGAGCGATGCGGAGTAAACGAGCCCGGTGGAGCGCCGGCCGAAGCGCCACTCGCCGTAGTCGGCGACGTCGGCATACATCGCCCACACGAGGGCGGACGCCGGCCCCATGCAAAACGCGCCGAGCGCCTGCACGGCGAGTTGCAGCGGGAAATTATCCTTGGGGATAAAATAAAACGCCGCCCAGCACGCCGCGGTGACGAACGTGAGCGAGTAGGAGAGGATGCGTTTGTCGGCGACCTTCGCGAAAAAACTCAGGCAATAGGAGCCAGCCATCTGGCACGCCATGCCGAGCGAGATGAAGAGCGTGAACCGATCAAACTGCCCGAAGAGCACGGGCTGGTTGTCGTAGCCGGCGACATATTTGAAGTAGTAGATCGCGCTGCCGTTGCGCAGGCCGATGAACGTGAGCGAAAAAATCGCGGAGAGCAGCAGCATCACCCACGGGTAGTTGCGCAGCAGCTCCTTCACCTCGCCGATGGCGTTGTTTTTCTGACCGGGCGGGACGGTCACGCGCTCCTTCGTCGTCGCGAAACAGATTAGAAACATCACGGCCGAGAGTGCGGCGAAGATGAGCATCGTGAGCTGAAAGCCGCGCAGCTCGTTGATTACTTTGCCGGCTTCGTTGGCGCCGCCGCCGAGCCATTTCACGAGCGGGCGCACGAGCAGCGAGACGAGCAGCCCGCCGCCAAACGCGCCGACGAACCGGTAGCTCGACGCCAGCGTGCGGATGCGCGGCGAGGGGCTGATGACGCCGAGCAGCGAGGAGTAGGGGACGTTGATGAAGGAGTAGGCCAGCATCATGAACCCATACGAGAGGTAGGCGTAGGTGAGTTTGCCGGCGGCATCGAAGTCGGGGCTCGCGAAGAGCAGGTAGCCGGCGAGGCCGTAGGGCAGCGCGAACCAGACGAGGTAGGGACGGAATTTTCCCCAGCGCGTCTGCGTGCGATCCGCCATGAGGCCGATGAGCGGATCGGCGGCGGCGTCGATGAGACGGACGGTGAGAAACATTGTGCCGATGACCGCGGGCGCGAGGCCCCACACGTCGGTGTAGAAATACGTGAGGAAGATCCCGAAGGTCTGGAAAAACAGATTCGAGGCCGTGTCGCCGAGGGCGTAGCCGACGTATTCCTTGGTCTTCAGGCCGGCGTCGGGCGAGGCAGGCGGAGCAGAGGGGTGCTGCATAGGGACGGAGCAAACGCCGCTCCGGAACGAGCGACAAGCGATTAGCAAAAAGCCCGCCCCCCTCGAATGAGCGAGGGCGAGACGGGCTCCCTATGCGGTTGAAGAGCCAGATTACGGCACGTCGTAAATCTCGACGAGCGCGACGCCGGTAGTGGTGCCAGCGCCCTTGACCTCGACCGTGTAGTTGCCCGGCTGGAGCGTGGCCACCAGCGCCGCGTCGAGCGAAGCGGCGGGGAGCGCGAACGCGCCGACGGAGGTGAAGGCCGCGGTGAGCGCCGCGGTGCCGCCCCAGTTG
>JBEANZ010000188.1:0-10611 GCA_041165185.1 Verrucomicrobiota bacterium
CCGCGCGTTGAGATGGAAAACCTGACTAACCAGTGCAATGCCGCCGAGAAACAGCAGCCCGCCGCACATCAGAAACGCGTCGCCGATTTTTCCATAGCGGCCCTCGCCCGTCTTGAGTTTCCAGCCAGTCGCGTAGCTGCCGGCCATCAACGCGACGACGCCCGCGATTTTCGTCCAGTCGCCGAGCGCCGCCCAGTTCGACTTGATGACGAGGCTCACGCCGACGGCGAAGAGCAACCCGCCGACCGTCGCTAGAATCGCGACGAAGCGCGTGCTCCCGGCCTCCGGCACCGGATGCCGCGCGATCAGCGCCGCGCGTTGCGCCTCCGAGATCAGGCCGTCGCGCACCCAGTCGGCGCTCCACGCGCCGAGTGTTTCCTCGAGTGTCTTCATGGTTTGGTCCCTTTCGTTTCCGGCAGTTGCCAACGCGCTGCGGCTTTTTCGAGCCGCCCCAAAATCGCGGCGGTATCACGCTGGTCGCGGACGGACAGCCCGTCCGTCACCTGCGCGATCACGTCACGGTAAACCGCCGCCGCTTTCGCCCACAGCTTTCGCCCCGCCGGCGTCAGCGTGATCAGGTAGACGCGCCGATCCTCGGGATGGTCCGCGCGGCGCACCCAGCCGGCCGTCGTCATGCGGTCGAGCAGGCCGGTGACGTTCGAGCGGTCGACGAGCAGCTTGTCGCCGAGCGCGCGCTGGCTGAGGCCGTCGGCGTGACCGGCGAGGATGTTGAGGACGTTGAACTGCGCCGCCGTCAGGCCCAGCGGGCGAAACAGCCGCTGGCTCTCCCGCAGGAACGCGTCCGCCGTGGCCAGCACCGCCAGCACCAGCGCGTAGTCGTGATCGGGAGCGTCGTCAGGATCGGGGATTTGGGCCATGCGACGGACACTGGGGCGCCGTTCGTTGACATGTCAACGGTTTATTCTGTCTCGATTACGCAGGTCGTCCGCCAGCGCGGCGAAGCCGGGAAAGTCCGCCTCCAACCGGCGCGGGTCGCGGCGGTGGCGCTCCAGTTCGTGCAACGCGCACCGGATTTCGTGCGGGAGGCTCGGCCGGTCCGTGCCGTAAACGCGCCACTTCAGCTCCGCCCGCGAATATGGCGGCCGCCCGCTCCCCTGCCCCGCCAGCCACGCCGCCTCGGTCACGGTCGCATCGCGGCCGCACAGCAGCCACGCCTCGATCGCGGGCACCGCCACGCCGACGCCGCGCAGCACGCGCGCCCGCCCGTGCGCCGGCGGTAGGCGCTTGGCCGCCTGGCGAAACACCGCCCGGAGCTGGCACATGCGGCACTGCGGGTGAAAATACTCCGGCCGGTCGTGCGCGGCCGTGTGCACCACGGAATCGTCCGAGTCGACCGACACGACGAGCGCGTCGGTGTCGGTGTTGAAATGCAAATGCCGGATCACGGCCGGGAGCACCTGCGCGACGTTGGGCCAACCGCGCGCGCGCAGGCCGGCGGCGACGAACTGCGGCGGCGCGCCGAGCACCGCCTCGACCAACACGCGCAACATCGCCTCGTCGGCTGGCGACTCGCTGAGCAGTGCGACCTTCATGGCTCCTCCGGCACGCCGCCGAGGACGCCGCTGAACCACAGGTCGCCGAGCGAACCCTCGCGCAACAGCGCCGCGATGTCCGCGCGATCCCCGAGCCGTTCGAACCGCGCCGCCCCGGCGTGCTTGTGCGCGAGCACGACCTCTTCCGGGTGCTCGCGAAACAGATCCAACAGGTAGGGCGAATGCGTGGTCGCGACCACCTGCACCGGCCGCCGCGTGCTCCCGAAAGCCGCCGGATGGCTCAGGCGGTAGAGCGCGTCGCGGATTTCCCGCAGCATCCGCGGATGAATGCCGCGGTCGATTTCCTCGATGCACACGACGCTCGGTGGCGCCGGCTCAAACGCCAACGCGAGCACGGCGAGCGTGTAGAGCGTGCCCTGCGAAAGGTTGTCCGCCGTCACGGTCCCGCCGTCGTGCAACCGCATCGCCAGCTCCCTCCGCGCGTCCGGCAGTGTCACGACGCCGAACGCCGCGAACTCCGGCAACAACCGCAGCGCCTCCGCCGCAAATCCGGCAAACGCCGCCGGCGCCCGCTCGCGCCAGCCGCCGACGACGGCGGCGAGGTTGGCGCCGTTGCCCGCGAGTTCGCCGTCCGCGCCCGGCGCCGCCGGCTCCGCCATCGCGTAGTGGTCGAGCAGGTAGCTGCGGATGCCGGCGATCTCCGCGCGCAGCGCCGGCCAGCCGGGCGCGGCGGCGGGCGCGACGCGCAGGAGATCGCAGACGAACTCCGACACGCATCCGAGCCGCGCCTCGATCGCGTCGTGCGGCGGCGCGAACCGAAACGCGATCTCGGGGCCGTCGCCGCGCGGGACCGCGGCCTCCGCGGCGAGCGGCAGCTTCGCGAGGGCGCGCAACCGCAGCAGCGCATCAATGAGGCTCGTCTTGCCGCTGCCGTTCGGCCCGATGACGAGGTTGAAGGGCGCGAGCGCGAGGCTCGTCTCGCGGAGCGCCTTGAAGTTTCGAAATGCGACGGACGCGATCACGGGCGGACGCAATCACGCCCGCCGCCCGCCGACAAGGCGTTCCCCGCGCCCCTCACTTGCCGCCGCCGATCAGTTTGTTGAACAGCTCCGTCGCGCCGCTCTTTTCGACGGCGAGCGCCGTGAGCGCGCGCGCGATCTCGGAGGCGTCCGGCTGGTCGAGCGTGCCGCCGATCCGCAGTGGCAGCGTGCAGGCCGCGTAGCCGAGCTCGTCGGGCGCGGCGTCGAGCCGGTCGAGATACTTGAGCAACTCCGCCGTGTGGCCGCGCGCGCGCAGCGTGAACTCCATCGCCAGCGCCTGCGCGAGCAGCTTGGTGCCCGGCCGGTGCGCGACCTCGCCCCCGCCGCTCAACCGCACCTCCGGAGCGATCAGCGTGAAGTCCTTCACCACGGTGTTCAGCGCCGCGTCGCGCCCGAGCACCACGCTGAGCTGGTCGTAGGCGATCGGGGAGAAGAGCTGGCTGATTTCGGCGACGGCCTGCGCACGATTCGCGATGGCGGTCTCCTTTTTTCCCGTCACCGCGCTGATCAGGCTGCCGACCTTGGCGGCGCCGGCGGCGAGTTTGCCGACGCTCTCCACCTTTGATGCGACGCCGACGGGCAGGCCGCGAAAAACCCCGCCCTTGCTCGTGAGCTGAAAATCACCGCGCGCCGTCGCCGCGAGTTCGGCGAGCGTCGGCGACTGGCCGGCGAGTTTCGAGGCGACGGCGAATCTTCCCTCGACCGTCGGCGGCCGGCCGGGATTGAGCGCGCGAAAGAGCGACGCCGGGTTGAATTCGCTGATCGCCAGATCCGCCGCCCAGGTGAACGGCGCGGGCGACTTTGCATCGAAGCCGAGCCGGCCGGACACCTTCGCCTCGCCGCCGTCGCCGAGGCCGGCGCGGACGCGTTCGAGTTGAACCACACCCGCGTCGAGCCGCAGCGCGCCGCTCACGTCCGACGCGGCAAAGGCGTCGGCGTAGAGAATTTTTTTCAACGCAAACGAGATCTGGCCGCTCCATCCGGCCCACGGCGGCAACGTCGCGGGCGCGGCCGGTGCGGTCGCAAGCGAGGACTTCGCGTCGGTGGTCGGCGGCGCGTTCGACGCGAACGCGAGCAGCGGCAACGCGTCCTCGACCACGAGGAGATTGCCGGCGAGTTGCGCGTTGAGGTTGGTGACGCCCGCTGTGGACAACACGGTGCCGGTGACAATGAGGTCCGACTTGCGGCCGCCGCGCTCGAGGAGCAGCGGCACGCGCAGGCTGATCGGGCCGCCTTTCGGTGCGAAGGTGGCGCGCACGGACGCGTTGAGAGTGGGCCACTCGGCGGCGGGCAGCTTCGGGTCCGCCGCCAAGTCCGTGAGCGCGAAACTCGCCTCTACATCGTCCTGCGCGTCGAGCGTGGCCACGAACGAGCCCGCGAGTTCGCCGCGCGTGAGTCCGCTCGCGCCGCCCGCGAGCGGCTGCGCGAGGACGGCAGGGACGTGCGCGAAAAATTTCCCCGTGGCCTTCAGCGGCTGATCCCTGCCGGCGAGCCGGCCGGCGCGGGCGTCGAGCGAGATGAGATTTTTCCCGGCGCTCGTGAGCGTCAGCGGCGCGAGTTCGACCTGCCAGCCTTGCGGCGTGTAGTCGGCAGCGACGGCGAGCGCGACCTCGACCGCGTGCAACACCGACCGGCCACTCTGCGTCAACGCCACCCCGCCCGCCGTGAGCGGCCGCTTCGGGCGCAACGTCACGCCGCCAGCATGCGCCGTCGCGACCAGTTCGCCGCGCAGTCCGCCGCCGCTAACCGCGAGATCGCCGAGCCACGGGCCGGCCCACGCGAGGGGCACATCCTCGAGCGTGAGCGCGAGCAGCGGGCGTGCGGGGTCGGCTGCGTCGAGGGCGCCCGTGCGGGCGTTGAGGGCGAAGGGCTGAAGCGACTCCGCGCGCAGGACGGGTTGCGCGCCCGCGAGCGCGAGCGCGAGACGCTCGACGCGCGTCACATCGCCGCGCCGCGCGAGATCGAATTCGGCGGCGAGCTTCACGGCGCCGACGGCGGCGAGTTCGGGGCGGAGGGCGGCGAGTTTGTCGGCGGTGGCATCGAGTTTGCCCGCCGCCCGCGTCTCACCCGTCATCGGATCGGAGTCGAAGCGGCCGGCACCCGTCGCAGTGAAAATCGGCAACGCGACGCCGAGTGCAAACGGCGCGAGGTCCGCGTCGGCCAGATCGAGTTTCCAGGTGCCATCCAGCCGGCGCGAGGCCTTGGGCCACGTGGCGCGCACGGCCACGAGCGGGCGCCCGTCGCCGCTCAGGTTGAGCGCGTAGTTTTCGCCGGCGGCGTCGCGCGCGGCGATTGATTCGGCGGCGAGGCGCACGCCGCGCGGGAATTGCGGGCCGGTCGCCGCCGCTTCGCTTTTCGCGGCGAGGCGCGTAAACGTCCGCGGCGTGTCCATCGCCGCCGTGAGCCGGCTCCGAATCGTCACGGCGTTGACCGGCAGATCCGCGCCGGTGAGCGCGACGGTCACCGCCACGTCAAGCGCGCCCTCGCGGCCCGCCGCGAACCCGCCGCCGGTGATCGTAATGTGCGCCCGGCCCGTCGCACCAGACGCGGGCGGCAGGATCACGTCGCCCTCGAGTTCGACGCCGTCGAGTGTCAGCTCCATCGGCAACACGGTGCCGGCGAAGACGCCTTCGAAAACCCGGGCGACCGCCGTCGCCGCCGCACCGGGCGTCGCCGCGGCGGCGTAGGCCGAGGGGAGAAAGGAAAACTCGCGCGCGCGACCGCCGGGCGGCGGGGTCAGGACCGTGCGTCGGATCGGCACGCCGGTCGCGTAACGGGAGAGATCGAGCGTCCAGCCGCGCGCGACGAGGCGGCGGACGCGGACTTTCTGATTCAAGCCCGCGTCGACGACCGACAGCTCCGCGCGCAAACTCGGCAGCGTGATCGTGGCGCCGTCCTGTTCGAAGTGGAGGTCGGCGAGTTCGACCGTGCGGAAGCCGGCGCTGAGCTGGCCGAGGCGGGCCTTCATGCCGGGCTGCGCCGCGAGCGCGCGGCGCGCCGCCCACGTCTGCACGCCGGAATGCAGCGCGAGGCCGCCCGCGATCAGCACGAGCACGACGGCCACGCCGAGGGCGAGCAGGAGAAGCCGGAGCGGTTTCTTCATGGGGAAGCGACGGGACGACACGAGGCGGCGGACACGGTTGCGAACTGTTAGCGGAAATAATTTTGAACGCCAGCGCGCGCCCCGCCCGCGCGGCCGGCGCGCGCGTTTACTTCCGCAGCCAGGCCAGCGTCACGTCGGTGAAATCGGTAAACATCCCGTCGACGCGCGCCTCGCGAAACAGGGCAGCGTGCAACTCGTCCGCCGACGGACAATTTTTCGGCAACTCATCGGTGCGAATCGTGTAGCCGTGGACGACGAGCTTCGCCGCGTGCGCGAGGGCCACGAGTTCGCCCACCTTGCGCTGCCCCGGTGCCGGCCACGTGACGATCCGCGAAATCGCCGGGCCGATGCCATCCGCGACCTCGGCGATTTCCTTGAGCCCGGCGGCCGTGCAGAGGCGGTTGTGATCGACGCCGTCGTCGCTCTTCGCGCCGCCGGCGAGCAGCATCACGAGGCGCCCCCGCCAACCGAGTTCGCCGCGGAGGCGCTTGATTTCGGTGAGCTCGAAACACTGGAGAAAACACGGCGCCTCGCGCGTCGCGTAGCCGTAGCGCGCGAGGATCGGCAGCACCGTCTGGCTGATGTCGCGACCCTGTTCGCGGTGCCATTTCGGCTGCTTGAGCTCGGGATAGACGCCGGCGACGCGGCCCGTGCTGCGGTTGAGGCCCTGGATGAACTGGTATTCCTCCTCGAGCGTCGCGATGCGAAACTCCGCGGGCAGCGCGCCCGACGGAAAACGTTTCGCGTAAACCGGAGCGCCCGTCTTTGCGTTGAAGCGCTCGGCGACGCGCAGTTGTTTCAGTTCCGCGACCGTGAAATCGATTGCGTAGAACCGCCCGTCGGCGCGCTTGCGATCCGGGAAGCGCGCGGCGACGTCAGTCACGGTGTCGAGGTAGATGTCGTGGAGGACGACGGGCACGTTGTCCTTGGAGAGCACGATGTCCTGCTCGAGAAAATCCGCGCCGAGCGCGTGCGCGTAGGCCTTGGCCGGAAGCGTGTGCTCAGGCAGATAACCGCTCGCGCCACGATGGGCGATGACGAGCGGACGCGGATCGGCCGCGACGAGCGGCGCCATCACGGCCAAGCCGAGGAGGAGGAGGGACGTTCTCATGGTGAGTCGGAATTGACCGCGCGCCGCTCGCCGAGCGTGAGCGCGCTGAAGGCCATCGTGAGCACGCAACACACGACCATCGTCGCAAACACCCCGCCCCACCCCCAGTGGTCCGCGATCCAGCCGACGCCCCAGCCCGACGGCGCGGAGCCGAGAAAATAGCCGAACAGCCCGGTGAAGCCCGCCGCCGTCCCCGCCGCCTTTTTCGGCACGAGATCGAGCGCGTGCAGGCCGATCATCATAATCGGGCCGTAGATGAAAAATCCGATCGCGATCAACGACGCCACGTCGATCCAGTAGGGGCCGCGGCCGTTGAGGCCGTAGACGACGAGGCCGACGAGCGTGAGCGCCATGAAGAGGATCGTCGCGGGTGCGCGGCGGGCCTTGAAAACGCGATCCGAGAGCCAGCCGCACAGGATGGTGCCGGGGATGCCGGCGAGTTCGAACGCGGTCCACGCCCAGCCCGAGGCCTTGAAGTCGAAGCCCTTCGCCGTCTGCAAATACGTCGGGATCCAGTTCACCACGCCATAGCGGACGAAATAGACAAACGCGTTCGCAATCGCGATGCACCAGAGGAAGCGGTTGGTGAGCACGTAGCGGAAAAAAATCTCCCGAAACGTAAACGTGCGCTCGTGTTCCGCCGAGTAGCCGGGCGGGTAGTCGCGCTTGAATTGCTCGACGGGCGGCAGGCCGCAGCTCTGCGGCGTGTCGCGCAGCCGCAACCCGACCAGCGCGGCAATCCCGGCGGCGATGAGGGCGTTGAACCAGAACTTCGCGCCCCAGTCGCCAAACGCCGCCATCGCCTGCACGCCGAAAAAGGAAACGAGTGCGCCGCCGACGTTGTGCGCGCAGTTCCAGACCGAAACGATTTTCCCGCGCTCGCGCGTGCTCCACCAGTGGACCATCGTCTTGCCCGAGGGCGGCCAACCCATGCCGTTGCACCAGCCGTTGAGTGCCTGAAGGACAATGATGGCCGTGAGCGAGCCGTAGATCGCCGGCACGACGCCGAACGCGAACGTGATCGCGGCCGAGAGGAACAAGCCGGTGGCCATGAACCAGCGCGGGTTGCTCCGGTCGGAGACGGAGCCCATCAGAAATTTCGAGAGGCCGTAGGCGGTGAGCAGCGCCGTCATGCCGCCGCCGAGCTGCGCCTTCGTATACTCCGGGTGCGCCTTGAGGATTTCCGGCAGCGCGAGCGAGAAGTTGTTTCGCACGAGGTAAAACCCCGCGTAGCCGACGAAGATGCCGACAAACACCTGCCACCGCAGCGCGCGATACTCCGCATCGACTTGGCCCGGCGGCAGCGGCGCGACAGCGGGGGCGGGGCGGAAAAAGGAAAACACGGCGCGAGGGGAAAGCCGGCGGCGCGGTCAGTCGAGCGAACTCGCCGCGTGCGCCGTCGCGACGGCCACGTATTTCTCCGCCCACCGGCGCAGACCCGCCTGCTCCGCGGCCGTGAGCGCGCGCACGACTTTCGCCGGCGAGCCGTAGACCATCGAGCCCGGCGGACACGCGAAGCGCTGGGGCACGAGGGAGTTTGCGCCGACGATGCTCCGCGCGCCGATGCGCGCGCCATCGAGCACCGTCGCGCCCATCCCGATCAGGCACTCGTCCTCAATCGTGCAGGCGTGGATGATCGCGGCGTGGCCGATGGTGCACCACGCGCCGATGACCGCATCGAGATCGTCGGCGAGGTGGACGACGGCGTTGTCCTGAATGTTGCTCCCCTCCCCCACGACGATGCGCGCGATGTCGCCGCGTAGCACCGCGCCGTAGAACACGCTCGACTGTGCGCCGAGAGAAACGTCGCCGACGACGGTGGAATTCTTCGCGACGAAGAGAGCGCGCGCGATGTCGGGCGTCTTCGCGAGATGGCGGGCAAGGCGGTCGTGGACGGTCATAGGGATAGCCACAAAAAGCACAGAAGGCGCAAAAAACAAAAACAAGGCGCGATACCCTCGGAATTTTTTGCGCCTTTTGCGCTTTTTGTGGCCAGCTCAGTTTTCATTTCTCCTTCGAATACGGCACCCCGATCGCCGCGGGCGCGACGGCCTTGCCGACGAAGCCGGCGAGGAGCAGCACCGTCAGCACATAGGGCAGCGCGAGGATGAACTGCACGGGAATCACGCCGACGAGCGGCAGCGCCACGCCTTGCAGGCGCGTCGCGAGCGCGTCCGTAAACGCGAAGAGCAGGCACGCCCCGAGCGTGGGCACGGGTTTCCATTTGCCGAAAATCAACGCGGCGAGCGCGAGGTAGCCCTTGCCCGCCGTCATGTCGCGCGTGAAGCCCGCGCTCGCCGCCGTCGCGAGATACGCGCCCGCCACGCCGCACAACGCCCCGCAGATCACCACGGCCGCATACCGCAGCCGCGTCACGGAAATCCCGGCGGTATCGACGGCGTGCGGGTTTTCGCCGACGGCGCGCAGCCGCAGTCCGAAGCGCGTGCGATAAAAAACCCACGCGCTGATCGGCACGAGCGCCGCGGCGAGATAGACGAGGAGGTTGTGCCCGCTGAGCAGCTCCGCGTAGAGCAGGCCGGGCACCGGCTGCGCGCGCGCCGTCTCGGCCCACGGCCACGCGAGCGCGAGGAAGCGCTGCGGCGCCTGATCGAGTTGCGGCGTCTGGCCGCCGAGGTTGAACCACGCGAGACCGAGCGTGGGCCCGAGGCCGGACACCATGATGTTGATCGCGACGGCGGTGACGACCTGGTTGCCGCGATGCGTGACGGTCGCGAACGCGATCAGCAACGCGAGCGCCACCGCCGTCGCCACGCCCGCGCCGAGCCCGAGCCACGCCGAGCCGCTCACCGCCGCCACCGCCGCCGAGGCAAACGCCGCGCCGAGCATCATGCCCTCAAGCCCGAGCGCGACGACGCCCGCGCGCTCGGAAAACATCCCCGCCAGCGCCGCGAGCACGAGCGGCGTCGCCACGCGAATCGTCGCCGCCAGCATGAGCACGATGAGCGTGTAGGTTTCCATCGTCAGGGTGGCACGGGCGTCGCGCCCGTTGATTTCGGCTCGCGCGCGAGCCACCGGTTCCACAGCGCCGCGAGCGGTGCGCGAAACACGTTTTCGAGCGCGCCGCAGAACAAAATCACGAGCCCCTGGATCACGACGACCATGTCGCGGTTGATTTTCGGCATGTCGAACGAGAGCTGCGAACCGCCCTGCGCCAGCGCGCCGAAGAGCACGGCCGCGAAGAAAATCCCCAGCGGGTGATTCCGCCCCATCAGCGCCACCGCGATCCCGACGAAGCCCGCCCCGCCCGGAAAATCGATCAGGATGCGGTGTTGCGAGCCGAGCAGCTCGTTCAGTCCAAGGCAGCCCGCGAGCGCGCCCGAGAGCAGCATCGCCTGCACGATGATGCGGGGCGGCGAAATCCCCGCGTAAACCGCCGCCGCCTGATTCTGCCCCGTCACGCGCAGCGCATAGCCCCAGCGCGTGCGCCACACGAGGACCCACACGAGCGCCGCCGCCGCGAGCGCGAGGAGAAACGCGAGATTCAGCGGCGACGCCGCGAACGGGATCCCGAGTTTCGCGAGGGCGTCGCTCGCCGTCGGCATGAACGCCCCCGCGCCAAACTCGCGCGTCTCCGGCGACTGCTGGCCCGGCTTGATGAGCACGTTGACGAGCAGGTAGGTCATCAGCGCCGCCGCGATGAAGTTAAACATGATCGTCGTGATCACGATGTGGCTGCCGCGCCGCGCCTGGAGCCACGCCGGCACCAACGCCCACGCCGCGCCGAGCCCCGCGCCCGCGAGGAGCGCGAGCGGCAACACCACCACGAACGGCGCGCTCCCGCCGAGCCACAGCGCCACGAGGCCGCTGCCGAGCCCGCCGAGG
>JBEANZ010000189.1:0-5612 GCA_041165185.1 Verrucomicrobiota bacterium
CGCCGGCCTCTGCGAACTCAACTACACGCCGCCGCCCAGCGTCGCCGGCACGTCCGTGGACGTGAGCGGGGCCGTCGGGATTTTCGCGCGCTTCGAGCAGTCGCGGCAATTTTGGCGCTACGCGGTCGCGCACGGGCTCGCGCCGCGGCCGGCCGAGTGGGTGCGTGCGGTGCCGCACCTGAGCTTTGTGCGCGGCGAGGGGAACATTGCGTTTCTCCGCGCGCGCCACGCGGCGCTGGCGGCGCATCCGTTTTTCCGCGCGATGGAGTTCACCGCCGAGCGCGAGGTGCTGCGCGACTGGACGCCGCTGCTCGTCGAGGGCCGCGCCGCGGATGAAACGCTCGCCGCCACAAAGATCGACGCGGGCACCGACGTGAATTTTGGCGAGCTGTCGCGCCGGCTGCTCGCGTGGCTCGGCGCACAGGAAGGCTGCCGCGTTTTCACCGGGCAACGCGTGACGCAGCTGCGCCGCGCCGACGCCGCTCCCGGCGCCGCGTGGAATCTCACGGTGCGCGATCTCGCGTCGGGCGCGTCGCGGCCGGTGCGCGCGCGCTTCGTGTTCATCGGCGCGGGGGGCGGCACGATTCCGCTGCTGCGCGCGACGGGGCTGCCGGTGGCGCGCGGCCTCGCCGCCTTCCCGATCGCTGGGCAGTGGCTCGTGTGCGAAAACCCCGCGGTCGTCGCGCGGCACTTCGGCAAAGTCTATGGCCCGCCGCCGCGCGACTCCGGGGCGCTCGGCGGGCCGCATCTCGACGTGCGCCATTTGCACGGGAAACGCGTGCTGCTCTTCGGGCCGTTCGCGACGTGGACCACGAAGTTTCTCCACCACACCGGCCGCATCACGGATCTGCCGCGCGCGATTGGCGCGGACAACCTCGGCACGCTGTTCCGCACGGGCGCGCGCAACCACGTGCTCACGCGCTTCCTTGTGCGCGAGGCGTTGCAAAGCATGGACGCGCGGCTGCGGGCGCTGCGGGTATTTTACCCCGAGGCGCGCGCGGCCGACTGGCGGCTCGTCGACGCGGGCATCCGGGTGCAGGCGCTGAAACGCGCCGACGCGGGCCGGCTGACGTTCGGCACCGAAGTTGTCACCGCGCCCGACGGGACGCTCGCGGCGCTACTCGGCGCGTCGCCGGGTGCCTCGGTCTCCGCGAACGTCGCGCTGCAAATCGTCCAAAGGTGTTTCGCCGAAAAACTCAGCACCCCCGCCGGCTATGCGCGCATGAAGGAAATGCTCCCGACGTTCGACGTGGACCTCGGTGAGGCGGTCGCGGCGGCTGCCTACGCGTCACGCTCGGCGGAGATTGATGCGGTGCTCGGGTTGGGGACGGCGAGCGGCTGAGACGCCCACGAGTGCGCCCGGCACGCGCCAGTCCGAGGCCTGTTAATCTGCGGTGCCCTGAATCTGCGGGAAAAAAATCGGGAAATCGTGACCGGAAGACCACGGAATTATTCCCGCAGATTCAGGAAGCCGCAGATTGAAAGGCCGGGAGCCGCGGGAGAATCGTGGCTGAGGCGTCCCGCCTCAGTTCGGGGCTTCAGCGCGCTCGACCGGACACGAGGCGGAACGCCTCGTCTACAATTTCAACTCCGCGCAGCGCGCGAGCGCCCAGTTCACCACCGGGCTCTGCGGATCGCTGACGACGATTTGCAGGCCGGTGGTCAGGCCCGAGGGCAACGCGACCGGAATCGTCACCACCGGCAGGCCGCCGAGGCTGGCGGGGGCGGTGAGCGCGAGCACGCGGCTGCGTGTCCCGAGCGTGCATTCGGCTTTCGTCGGCGCGGCGCAGGGCGACGCGGGCAGCACGAGAAAATCCCACGTGAGAAAATACGCGGCCCACAGCGCGCGGTTCGCCTGGAGCGCGAGGTGCGCGGCGTCGATTTGCGCGGGCGTGATCGTGGCGAAGCGGTTGAGGCGCTGCCACACGACGGGGCCGTAGCGTTCGCGAAATTTCTCCGCCCACCCGCGGTGCACGTGCCACGCTTCCACGGCGGTGATGGTGTTGTAGGCGTCGGCCGCGCCCGCGAATCCGTTGAGCAGATCGCGCCGCGCGTCGCCGGCGGCGGGCTCGGCGAAGCGCGCGGCGGCGGCGCGAAACGCCTCGCTCACTTCCGCATCGAGGCCGGGCAATTCCAGGACGCAGCCGCGTGGCGCGCGTTCGCTGCCGCGGAGGCCGACGAGCGCGCCGATGGTTTCGCGGAGGTCGGCGGCGTTTTCCGTGAACCAGCCCGCCGTGTCGAAACTCGGCGCGAGCGGAAACGCGTCGCGGATCCACGCGTCGCCCGGCGTGAGGCGGAAACCGTAGAGCCCGCACCACGCGGCGGGCACGCGCACGGAGCCGCCGGTATCGCAGCCGAGCGCCAGCGGCACCACGCCCGCCGCGACCGCCGCCGCCGAGCCGCTGCTCGAGCCGCCCGTCGTGCGGCCCGGGAAACGCGGATGCTCGCAGTCGCCGTAGTGCGGGTTTTCGCCGGTGATGCCGTAGGCGAACTCGTGCATGTGCGTCTTGCCGGCGAGCGCCGCGCCGCACGCGCCGACGGCGCGCACGAAGTTTCCGTCCGCCGTCGTCGGCGGTCGCAGCTCCGGCAAAAACGTCGAGCCCGCGAAGGTCGGGAGGCCTGCGACGTCGAACAAATCCTTCGCGAAATACGGCACGCCGCCGAGCGGCCCGGCGCGGCCGGCGGCGAGCCGCGCGGCGATTTCCTCCTCGGCGGCGAGGTGCGCGACGACGGCGCGGGCCTGCGCGGGCGCGAGGAGCGCGCGGGCGCGGCGATGCAGCTCGCGGGCGGCGGCGAGCGGTTCGAGTTCACGCCAGGCGGCGAAATTCATGGCGCGTTGCTGGCGGGCCGCGAGCTATGACGCAACCCCGCGCGATTGCTGCTGACGCGCGTGGGCGGCCGAATTTGCTGACGCGATGCCGTTGCGCCGCGCCGCCCTGATCCTGTTTGCCGCGATGATTTTCGCGGCGGGTTGCGCGCGTGAAAGGGCGGCAACCGCGCCCACACGTCCGCCGGGGCCGCGCAAGATCACGTTCCAGACGGACTGGCTCCCGCAGGCGGAGCACGGCGGATTTTACCAGGCGCTCGCAAAGGGTTTTTACCGCGACGCCGGGCTGGCCGTGGAGATCCTACCCGGCGGCCCGGGCGTGGGCATCAAGCTCAAGGTCGCCAACGGCGATGCGGATTTCGGCCTCCACCGCAGCGACGACGTGATCGTGGCGGCGAGCCGCGGGCTCCCGCTCGTGATGGTCGCGGCGGTTTTTCAACACGACCCGCAGGCGCTGCTCGTGCACGAGGCGAGCCCGGTTCGCACGCTGCGCGATCTCGACGGGCGCACCGTGATCGCGTCGCCGGGGATGGCGTGGATCCCCTACGTGCAGGGCCGGCTGAAAATAAAATTCAGCCTCACGCCCAACGCCTACAGCCTCGCCCCCTTTCTCGCCGATCCGTCGGCGATCCAGCAGTGTCTCGTCACGAGCGAGCCGTTTTTCGCGCGGCAGCGGGGCGTGCGCACGCGCACCATCCCGATCGCGGACGCGGAGTTCGACTGCTACCACACAATCATCTGCCGGCGCGAACTCGCGCAGGGCGATCCGGAGACGGTGCGGGCGTTTGTCGCGGCGTCGCTGCGCGGCTGGCGCGACTACCTCGAACTCGATCCCGAGCCGGCGCACGCGCTCATCCTCGCGCGCAATCCCGCGATGTCCGCCGAGTTGCTCCGCTTCGCCCGCAGCGAACTGATCCTGCGCCGCCTCGTGATCGGCGATCCGGAGAAGGAGGAGCGCGTCGGCCACCTCTCGCTCGCCCGCCTCGGCACGCAACGCGACACGCTGCTCTACCTGAAAATCATCGACCGCGTCCTGCCCATCAACGCGGTGGCGACCACGGATTTTCTGCCGCCGCCGCCGAAGCGCTAGGATTGCGCCGGTCGCGCGGGCGCGCATTTTCCTCCCTCCATGAATCCCGAAGCCCAACTCGCCGCCCTCGGCCTTACCCTCCCGAATCCGCCCGCCGCCGCCGGCGCCTACGTGCCCACGGTGCGCACGGGGCAACTGCTCTACTGCGCCGGCACCATCGCCGCGCTCAACGGCCAGCTCACGCACACCGGCCAGGTCGGCAAGGAGCAGACGATCGAGTCGGCGAAAAAATCCGCCGAGGTGTGCGCGCTCAACACGCTCGCCAACATCAAGGCCGCGCTCGGCTCGCTGGACCGCGTGGCGCGCGTCGTGATGGTGAACGGGTTCGTCAACGCGGTGGACGGTTTCGCCGACAGCCCGGCGGTGATCAACGGCGCGAGCGAGTTGTTTCTCGCGGTGTTCGGCGAGGCGGGGAAACACGCCCGCGCCGCGGTCGCCGTCAACGGCCTGCCGCGCGGTTCGACGACGGAGGTGCAGGTGGTCGTCGAGGTGCGGGACTGAGCGGGGAGGGGAGGGGCGGGAAGGGGCACCGCATCGCCGTCGGCCGGAGTCCGAGTTCGTAGTTCCGCCTTCAGGCGGCTCGGGGAAGAAAACTTCGGAACCGGCTGAAGCCGGAACTACGAACTCGAGCCGCCGACTTCGGAGGGCGTTTCGCAAGAGAACTCCCCGGCGCCCGTGCCCGGCCGTCTGCGCCGCGTCACGCGATGCCGAGCTCGCGGCGGATGTCCGCGACCAGCGCGGCGAAGACTCGCCCGTAGTCGAGATACGACGCGCGCCGCACTTCCGGCGAGGCCTTCGGCGCGTGCGAATGCACGAGGCTCGCCACGTGCGGCTCGATCGTGATCGCGCCGCGGTAGCCGGAGCGCAGCAGGTCCGTGAGGATGCGGCGCACCTCCGCGTCGCCCTCGCCGGGGAGCGTGAACACCGTGCTCTTGCCGCCGGCGGGATTGCGTTTCGCGTCCTTCACATGGACGTGCCGGATGAACGGTTTCATCGCCACGTAGAATTCCCACGCGTCGAGCCCGTAGGCCACGACGTTGCCGATGTCGAAGAGCACGCCGACGCCCGGGTGCTGCGTGCGCTCGTAAAACTCGCGGCCGTGCGCCGGGCTCAGCCCGCCCCAGCCCTCGCAGTTTTCGTGCAGCACGACCACGCCTGCGTCCGCCGCGATGGCGCCCAGTTCGCGGTAGCGGCGCACGGCCTCGTCGCGCCACGCGTCCGGCGCCGCGCCCGCGCCGACCCAGCTCATGCCGCGGATGAATTGGGTCCCGACGCGCCTCATGCGCGGCGCCACGGTGCGCAGCTCGTTCACATCGACGGAAAAATCCCCCGTGATCGGGCGGCTCCAGTTGCCGATGGCGGAGGCGAACGCCGTCACGCGCAGCCCGGCCGCGTCGCACGCGTCGGCCACCGCCGCAAACTCCGCGTCGGAAATCTGCCACGAGGTCTGCTTCCCCCCGACGAGCCGCAACTCGATCGCGGTCCAGCCGAGCTCGCGGTGCACGGCGAGCTGCCCGGGGAAATCGTCGGCGGCTTCGTCGGCGAGGCCGGAGAGCGTGAGGGGGGGAGCGGCGGATAAATCATGCGGGCAGCGAAGGCGGCGCGCCGAAGCCGGGCAAGTGCTCGTTTTGCGGAAGGGCGCGGCGGGCGGAGCATTTCTCCACGCCGGGTTTGATTTTCCCCCGGCGCGTCCGC
>JBEANZ010000190.1:0-3025 GCA_041165185.1 Verrucomicrobiota bacterium
TGGTGCTGGTGATCGTGATCGCGCGGGGCGGGTGAGCGGCATTCCGCTGCCGCACGCGCGCCGCGTGGATTGGCGTTTGACGCCGACTCCGCGCGACCTACGGTCGCGCCCGACACCCTGCCGTGTTCGAGGCGTTTTCAATAACTGCTCTTTGGCGTAGAATTATTACGGGAGCCAAGACCGTCGCGGAAGATGCTAGGCCGTCCATCGGAAAGCAGACGCTGCGGAGGAGGCGCCCACCTTAACCTAAAAAGGTCTCGAGCCTTTGGGCGCACGGCACAGGTGGGGTGTCACCTAAAAATCTTTCTCTGCCATCGTTCTCTTCAGTCTTTCTCCCCTCGTTTTCCCGCTGTGGATCGCCGCGCTCCGGCTCCGGCGGAGTCGGAACGAAAACCAGAAAGCCAACAATCACCGAGAACGAATTCTCCCACCCACGTCCCATTCTCTATCGTCCCGCCCACCTTCCATGAATCCCCGCGAACTCACCGCCCTCCACATCGTCCACCTCGTCGGCGTGCTCGTCCTCATCGGCTTCACGTTTTTCGCCTTCGCGGGACCGGCCGAGACGCGCAAACGCGTCCTCATGATCACCGGCGTCTCGAGTCTGCTCGTGTTGCTGACCGGCATCCGGATGTGGCAGGGGAAGTATTCGTTTCATCTCTTCGGCTGGGTCGCGCTCAAGCTTCTCTGCTGGCTCGGGCTCTCGGCTATCAGCGGCATCGCCTTTCGGAAGCGCGAATTGGTGAACCCCCTCATGATCGTCACGCTCGTCCTCGCGATCCTCGCGGTGGCGCTCGCGTTCGCGAAACCGTTTTGATCGCGCGCGATGAGCGGCGCCCTCTGCGGGGTCTGGGTCGATGAGACCGGCCGCGTGCACACCACGGTCGCCACGCCCGACGGCGGCCGGGAGACGCGCCCCGAAACATTTCGCCCCTTCGCCTGGCTCAACGACACCCCGCCCGACGCCAACCTCCACGGCCTCACGCTCGAGCGCCTCGCGGGCCCCGGCCCCTTCGACCGGCTCGTCCACGCCGAGACGCTCGGCGAATTCGAGACGTTCCTGAAGGCCGCGAAGGCCGCCGCCGGCGGCGTCGATTCGATCCGGCCGCTGGAGAGCCAGTTTCTGTTGCAGCACCGGCGGCGCCTCTACCACGAGCTGCCCTTCGGCGCGCTGCGGCGCTGCCAGCTCGACATCGAGACCGGCTCCGCCAGCGGCAATTTCTCCGACGCCGCCCAGCCCGGCGACCGCGTGCTCGCCATCGGCCTGCGCTGCGGTGGGGCCAACCGACTCCTGCTCCTCGACGCGATGACGGACGCCGCCGAGAAAAAACTCCTCGAGGATTTCAACGCCGCCCTCGCCGCCCTCGATCCCGACGTGATTGAGGGGCACAACGTCTTCAAGTTCGACCTCGACTACCTCCGCCAGCGCGCCCGCCGCCACAAGGTCCCCTGCGCGTGGGGCCGCTACGGCCAGCGCGCCACGTTTCGCAACTCCCGCCTCAAGGTCGCCGAGCGCTGGATCGATTTTCCGCGCTGCGATCTGGCGGGCCGCGCGGTCGTCGACACCTACCTGCTCGTCCAGCTCTACGACATCACGACCCGCGAGCTCACCTCCTTCGGCCTGAAAGACGTCGCGCTGCACTTCGGCATCACCGACGAGGACGGCGCCGAACGCACCTACCTCGACGGCGGCAAAATCGCCGAGACCTTCGCGCGGGATCGCGCGCGGTTCTGCGCCTACCTCGCCGACGATCTGCGCGAGACGCAGGGGCTGGCGGACCAGTTGTTGCCGACGTATTTCGAGCAGGTGCGCACGTTTCCCACGCTGCTGCAGGAGGCCACGCTCCGCGGCGCGACCTCGAAAATCGACCTGCTCTTCCTCGAGGAATACTACCACGCGCGGCAGGCGTGCCCGGTGCCGCCGGAGGTGCAGCCGTTCGAGGGCGGCTACACGCGGAGTTTTCAGGAAGGCGTGTTCAAGCACGTGCTGCACTTCGACGTCGCCTCGCTCTACCCGAGCCTGCTGCTCCACATCGCGCGCCACCCGAAGACCGACACGCTCGGCGTCTTCGTCCCGCTGCTCCGCCGCCTGCGCGACTACCGCCTCAAGGCCAAGCTGCTCGCGCGCACCGCCACCGATCCCGACGAACGCGCCGAGGCGCAGGCCCGCCAGGCGAGCTTCAAGATCCTCATCAACTCCTTCTACGGCTACCTCGGGTTTTCCGGCGCGCGCTTCGGCGACGGCGAACTCGCCGCCGAGGTCACCCGCCGCGGCCGCGAGTTGCTCCAGCAACTCATCGACGAATTCGCCCAGCACGGCTGCACGATCCTCGAGGCCGACACCGACGGCATCTACCTCTCGTCGGAAAAGTTTTTCGCCGCGCCCGAGTCGCTCCTCGCCCTCGTCGCCCCCATCCTGCCGGCCGGCATCGAGCTCGAATACGATGGCCGCTATGCCGCGATGTTTTGCTACAAGGCGAAGAACTACGCGCTCTACGACGGCAAAAAAATCACGCTCCGCGGCAGCGCGCTCCGCTCGCGTGGCATCGAGCCGTTCCTGAAAAAACTCGGCGACCAGCTGATCAAGTTTCTCCTCGGCGCGTCGCCGGATTCGCCCGCCGCGCTGCTCGCCGACTACCGCGCGCGGCTCGCGCGCCGCGAGGTGCCCGTGGCCGAGCTCGCGAAAAGCGAGACGCTCAACCAGGCGCCGGACGCCTACGAACGCCTCATCGCCGAGGGCGGCAAGCCGCGCCGCGCCTCCGCCGAGGTCGCGCTCCAGCTCACGCCGCGCCCGCGCATGGGCGACCGCGTGAGCTACTACATCACCGCGAAGGCCAAGGGCCGCACGAGCGACTGGCAACGCGCCCGCGCCCTCGCGCTCCACGATCCCGCGACCGCGCCTTACGACGCCGACCACTACCTCGAGAAACTCGACGACTGGGTCGTGCGCTACGGGGTTTTCCTCGGCCTGAAACCGCTCGGCGACGGGCAGGGCGAGTTGTTGTAGGCGGGAGTCGTGGCTGAG
>JBEANZ010000191.1:0-7210 GCA_041165185.1 Verrucomicrobiota bacterium
CATCGCCCCCCGTCCCCCCAGCTCCCGCCTCCCGCCTCCAATTTCCCGGCCCCCGCTCCGCCCCCTTGCCCCTGCCCGCCTCCGCTCCAACCGCTTCCGCCTCCGCGCCCTCGCCGGCTCCCGCCGCGCGCGCGGACGCCGCGCCGTGGATCATCGAAGCGAGCGGCCTCGGTAAAACCTACGGCGCGCACCGCGCGTTGGCGGACGTCACCGTGCAGGTTCCGCGCGGCACCATCGGCCTCCTCGGCCCCAACGGCGCCGGCAAGAGCACGTTCATCAAGTGCCTGCTCAATCTCGAAACGCCCACCGCCGGCTCCGCGCGCGTGCTCGGCGTCGATATCCGCGCCGCCAACCGCGCCTCGCGCGAACGCGTCGGCTACAGCCCCGAGCAGGATTGCCACATCGCGGGCATGGCCGGTTGCGAATACGTCACCTACTGCGGCCAGCTCTCCGGCATGCCGTTTCGCCAAGCCCGCCAACGCACCCACGAAATCCTCGATCTCGTCGGCATGGGGCAGGAACGCTACCGGCTCGTCGACACCTACTCGACCGGCATGAAGCAGCGCGTGAAACTCGCCCAGGCCCTCGTGCATGATCCCGAGATCGTGTTTCTCGACGAGCCCACCAACGGCCTCGATCCCTCCGGCCGCGAACACATCCTCCAGCTCATCGGCGCCCTCTGGCGCGACCTCGGCATCAGCGTCGTGATGTGCTCGCACCTGTTGCGCGACATCGAGCGCGTGTGCGACCGCGTGATGATCATCGGCCACGGCCGCCTCCTCGAACACGACTCCATCGCCGGCCTCAAGGCCCGCCACCAACGCATCGTCGAGATCGCGCCGGCGAGCGACGCCGAGCGCTTTCAGGCGGTGCTCACCGCCGCGGGCCTGACGGTCGCGAAACTCTCCAACGGCAAACTCCGCGTCGAATCCGCCAGCGATTCCATCGAGTGGCTGCTCGAGCTGATGCGCACGCACCACCTGCCGCCGGCGGAAATCGTTTCCAATCCCGACGCGCTGCACGAGCTCTTCATCAAATCCATCGGAGGCGCGAATGGATAGGCCCTCCTGCTATTCGCCTTGTCAGGGTAGGGCCGCCCATGGATAAGCCCTCCCACGCCCTCGACCTGAGCCGCTGGCGCGAGACGCCGCGCGGCGTCGGCTACCGGCGCTGGACCATCGTGGTCGCGGGGCTGCGCGAGGTGTTTCGCACGCGCTTCGCCAAGGCGCTGCTCAGTGTGGCGTGGACGGGCGGGCTGTTGATCGCGGTGTTGGGTTTTGCGTTCAGCCAGTCGGTGGCCAACGGCGGCTGGCTTCAGGATCTCGCCGTGCGCGCCGGCCCGCGGTTCGAAGCGATGTTCTCCGTCGTGGTGGGGCTGGTCGCGATGTTTCCCGACATCATCGTGCACGGCGTCTTCACGGCGATTTTCTGGGCGCACTCCTACCTCGGGCTGTGGCTGAGCCTCATCGCGCTGAGCACCGTCGTGCCGCAACTCATCACGCGCGACCGGGCGAGCAACGCCCTCCTCGTCTATCTCGCGCGCCCGCTCACCTCGGTGGACTACCTGCTCGGCAAACTCGGCATCATCGTCGGCGTGATCGTGGCGGTGTGGACGGGGCCGCTGCTCCTCGGGTGGCTGCTGAGCATGGTGTTCGCGACGGACCGCGATTTCATCGTCCACTCGTTCGAGCCGCTGCTCCGCGCGCTGGCGTTCAACGGCCTCGCGCTCGTCGTGCTCGCGGCCGTCGCGCTCGGCGCTTCCACCCTCGGCCGCCGCGCGCCGACCACGATCGCGCTGTGGATGCTGCTCTGGATTGGCCTCGGCGTGGCGTCGTCGGCGCCGCGCGCGCCGCTCTGGATCAAGCGGGCGAGCCCCACGCGCGATCTTGGCGAGGTGCGGCAGGAATTTTTTCGCTTCGACACCGCGCTCGCCAACGCCGCGACCAAGTTGCCGCTGCTCGACCAGCGCGCCGTCGGCAACGTCGCCGGCGCCGCGAAACGCGTCGCGGCCACCGACTTCAACGGCGCCCTCGGCGCGCTCGGCGTGATGACGCTCCTCTCGTCGTGGGTCTTCTTCCGCAAACTCCGCCCCGAATGACCCCCATCGTCCACGCGGAAAACCTCTCGCGCTTCTACGGGATGGTCCTCGGGTTGAATAACGTCTCGTTCACCCTGCGCCCCGGCATCACGGGCCTCGTCGGGCCCAACGGCGCGGGCAAGACCACGCTCTTCCGCCTCCTCCTCGGCCAGATCCGCCCGAGCTCCGGCGAACTCACCGTCTTCGGCGCGCGCCCCTGGAACAACCCCGCCGTGCAGGCGCGCCTCGGCTACTGCCCCGAGAGCGAGACGATGCCCGCCGGCCTCCGCCCGCTCGAGTGGCTCGTCGGCCTCGGCATGGTCTCGGGCCTCTCCGCGCGCGAAGCCGACACCCGCGCGCGCGCCGCGCTCGACCGCGTGAAACTCGCGCCCGCCCACTGGAAAAAACGCGTGACCGCCTACTCGAAAGGCATGAAGCAGCGCGTGAAACTCGCGCAATGCCTCCTGCACGAGCCGGCCCTCATCATCCTCGACGAGCCCATGAACGGCCTCGATCCGATGGGCCGCGAAGACGTCGCGACGATCCTCCGCGCCCTCGCGGCCGACGGCGTGAGCGTGCTGATTTCGAGCCACATCCTCCACGATCTCGAGGCGCTCTGCGCGGAGTTCATCCTCCTGCGCTGGGGCCGCATCCCGCGTTCGCTCAACGAAACCGCCTCGCCTGAGGCCCGCGCGCGCTGGCCCGAGGCGACGACGTTTCGCTGCGAGTCGCCGGAAAAACTCGCGCGCTTCCTCTTCGACCGCGGCCTTCTGCGCGGTTGCGACATCGCGGCGGAGTCGGGGGTGTTGCACGCGCGGTGGCGTGAGCCGGGAAAATTTTTCGGCGACTATCACGAACTGCTGCTCGCGAGCGGCGTGCGCATCTACGAGGTGCAAGGCACCGCCTCCTTCCTCGAAAAAGCCATCGACCAGGCCGTGCAAACATGACCCCCGCCGCGAAGCCCAACGCCCGCCCCCACCTCGTAGCCACGAGCGTGAGCGAGTGGTCCGCCCGTCAAGCCCCGAAGGGGCGAAAGTCGACAGCCCAGGGCAACGCCCTGGGAAATGATCTTGGAAATTTCCTCGCCCTGAAGGGGCGACACCCGCGCTCGAGGTTTCGCCCCTTCAGGGCTTCCCTTTTTTTCAATCCGTTTCCCAGGGCGTTGCCCCGGGCTTTCTCCTTTTCGCCCCTTCGGGGCTCCCGCTCAGTCGGCGACTCGTCACCGAAAACCGCGTGCAACTCCCCATGACCCCCGCGCCCGCTTTTCCCCCGCCGCGCGTCGCTGCGGATTTTTCCCACGCCTTCGGCGGCGTGTGGCGGCTCACGTTTCGTCGGTTCCTGCTGCCGGGGAGCTTGGTCCCGCTGGCCATCGCGCTCGCCCTGCTCGCGTTGCTCGGCTTCGCCCAAACGCGCGGCGGGCAGCGGACCGATCACTACGTCGAATGGCTCGTCCGGTTTTACGCGACGTTCCTCACGCCCGCGCTGGCCTTCCTCGCGGCCGGCGGCGCACTGCGCGACGAGATGAAATCCGGCACCGTCGATTACGTGCTCACGCGGCCGGTGCCGCGGCCGGCGTTTGTGGTGTTCAAGTTCCTCGCGCACACGGCGTGCGTGCAGCTCCAGTTTGTCGTGGCGCTCGCGGTGGCGCTCGGCGTTGGCATGGCGTTCGGCGTGCCGGGGCTCGCGGCGGCGTGGCCGCGGCTGCTCTTCGCGCAGGCGCTGCTCATCGCGGCGTTCGGCGCGCTCGGAATGTTCTGCGCCGCGCTCACGACGCGCTACTTCGTCATCGGCCTCGCCTACGCCGCCGTGGTCGAAGTGGGCGTCGGCAGCATCCCCACTCAACTCAGCCGGCTCTCGATGACGCACCAGGTGCGGAATTTTCTCGCGCCGTTGTTCGACGCCGCCAACGCGGCCGACGCCCCTGGTTGGATCATCACGGGCGCGATTCTGATCGTGTTTGCGGCGGTGGTGGTCGCCGCGACGGGCGCGCTCTTCGCCATGCGCGAACTCAGCGGCCCCGCCGACGCGTGAGTGTGCGAGCGATCTGAGAGTAAGACCGTGAGACCATTTACCAAACGCGATTGGTCTCTCGTAGGGCCGGCGCTTGCCGCCGTGCCGTCGCGCCGCACACGCGCGAGGGGCCGCGCGCGTCCAGTCTCGCTCCCAAGCGCAAAGCGTGACGGCACGCCGGCAAGCGGCGGCCCTACAGTCCAGCGGCATCTCGTAGTTGGCGGGGCACGCGACTTAGGACCACCAGCCGCGAACCACATCTTCGAGGCTCGGCTCGCAGCTCTAGACTCTCAGCTCTTCACCAAACAGTCTCCCGTAACTTCCCCGCCACCGCGCGGGTATGAGCGGACAACCTCCCACCGCTTCTCCCGTCCACCGCTCCTCCCACTCCCATGAAAATTTCCCTCTGCTCTATCCGCGCCCTCCGCGCCCTCCGCGCCCTCACCCTGCTCGCGCTCCCGCTCCTCCCGCTCTCGCCCGCCTCCGCCGCCGTCAATCCCGGCGTCGTCGCCGCCGACGCCCAGTGGCTCATCTACGCCGACCTTAACGCCCTCCGCGCCAGCGCCCTCGGCAAGGAGCTGCTCGTGCTCCTCGAGAAGCAGCAATTCGACACCGGCAACGGCAAGGTCGGCCTCGATTGGAAAAAACTCTCCGAGACCATCGGCTCCGCCACCGCCTACGGCACCACGCTCTCGCCCGACCCCAAGCAACTCGACGGCACGCTCGTCATCCAAGGCACCGCCGACCTCCGCAAAATCGCCGAGAGCCTCCTCCTCCAAGCCAACCTCG
Organism: Verrucomicrobiota bacterium; assembly: GCA_041165185.1. Classification (GTDB taxonomy): domain Bacteria; phylum Verrucomicrobiota; class Verrucomicrobiia; order Opitutales; family Opitutaceae; genus JBEANZ01. The sequence goes on from JBEANZ010000191.1 coordinate 4,877, forward strand.
CCGACCCGAAAGCCGTCGCCGAGTTAACCGATCTCCCCTTCCCCGCCTACGCGATCTCGCAGCCGAGTCCGAAATCCGCCGCGAGCAAAGACGCCAAGGACAACAAGGAAGCCCCCGCCGCCAAGCCGTCCGCGTCCGCTGCCGAACCCGCCGTCCTCATCGCGTTTCCGCCCGAAAACGCGATCCTCGTGAGCAAGTCCCGCGCGCAAATCCTGAAAGCCCGCGACGTCGTGCGCGGCGCCGCGCCCTCGCTCGCCAAGGGCGCCGCCGGCGACCTCGCGAAACTCACCAAGCACTCCGACGGCGCGTTCCTCTTCGGCGCCACCACGATCCCGGCGGAGAAACTTTTCCCCGGCGACGAGGGCCCGCAGACGCGGATGTTGAAAATGGCCAACACCGGCGCCATCGCGATCGGCGAGCGCGGCAAGGACAACTTCGCCCGCGCCCACCTCACCGCCGCCAACGACCAGATGGCCGACAAGCTCCTGAAAATCATGCAGGGCATGACCGCGATGATGTCGCTCGCCGAATCCAGCGACAAGGAACTGTCCGATTTTCTCAACTCCGCCAACGTCACCCGCGAGGGCAAGACGGTGTCCTTCACCCTCGCCTACTCGAGCGACCGCCTCGCGAAAATGATCCAAGGCTTCTCGCAACCCACCGCCACCAGCGCGCCCGCCGCCAAGGAAAAGTCCAAAGACCGCCCCGCCGACCGCGCCGCGCAGCTCGTTTACGGCACCAAGCTCGCCGAGTGGACCGCCGAGGCCGGCCCCGCGCCGGCCGAGGGTGCCCCGGCCGCCCTCGTCACGCGCACCATCGAAAACGTCGCGCTCAAGAACGGCACGCTCCTCTCGCTCGGCTGCGCGCCGAACGGCGGCAAGCTCGCGCGCTTCGAGCAGATCGAAATCACGCCGGTCAACGGCGCGGGCGGGCCGCTCGTGTTTGGCGCCGACTTCCTCCGCGCAGGCGGCCCGCGCGGCGCGCTCAAGCAACTCAAGTTCCCCGGCGTCGCCGGCACCTACACGCTCAAGGTCGCCTACGTAAACGACCCCGCCGGCAAGGCCAACTACGCCGTGAGCGCGTTCACCGTCCGCGACGGCGCCCCCGCGCCCGACGCGACGAAGTAAGGCGAAACCGTGATGACGTTGGCCACCGAACCCGCCACCGCCGCGCCCCTCGCGGACCCGCCCGCGGTGTCGGCCGACGAGGCCGCGCTCGTCCGCGCCGCCGCCGCGGGCGACACCCGCGCCTTCGGCGAACTCGTCCGCGCGCATCAGGGCCGCGTGTTTAATTTTCTCCGCCAGATGCTCCGCCACCAGCAGGACGCCGAGGACCTCGCGCAGCAGACCTTTCTCAAAGCGCACCGCAACCTCGCGCGCTTCGACCACAACCGCCCCATCGTCAACTGGCTCCTCACCATCGCGCGCAACACCGCGCTCAACCATTTCCGCGACCAGAAAAAATGGGACGAAATCCCCGCCGACGCCGCGAGCGCCGAGCCCTCGCCCGCGCGCCAGGCCGAGCAACGCGAGCAGACGGAAAACCTCTGGGCCCGCGCCCGCGCCATCCTCGGCCCGCGCGAATACGAAGTGATGTGGCTCCGCTTTGCCGAGGAAATGTCCACCCGCGAAACCGCCGCGACCGTCGGCCTGACCGAAACCCACGTGAAGGTGATCATCTTCCGCGCCCGCCAGGCGTTGCTGGCGAAACGAGGAACGCACGCCCCATGAAAACCCATTCCACTCCCTCGTCCGCCTCGTCCCCTTCTTCGCGCGCCACCGCGCCCCGCCTCGCCTGCCGCGTCGTCCGCCAGTGGATCGCCGTGGTCGGCGACGCCGAGGCCGCCGCCGCCGGCGCGCCGCGCGGCCTCGGCGCGGCCCACGTGACCGCGTGCGCCGACTGCCGGGAATTTTTCGCCGCCACCGACGCGCTCGACCTCGCCCTCACGCGCGACGCCGCGCGCGAATGGCAAACCCCGCCCGCCGATCTCGAGCACCAGATCCTCCGCGCCGTGCAGCGCGCCGCCGCGTCCCGCGAACCGCGCGCGTCGCACCTCGCGTTTTCCGCGCTCGCCGGCGCGGTGGCGTGCCTCGTCCTCGCCATGCTCGCGTTGCAGGATCGTTCCGGCCCGGGGCCGACGGGAATCGCGCGCGACTCCGCGCACACGGTCGCGGCCACCACCGCCCCCGCGCCCACCGACCCCCGCGAATTGTGGACGACGTTCAAACCCTCCGCCGGCGCCGTGCTCGCCGCCGAGCCGCTGCAACGCGAAGTCGACGCGATGAAATCCGACGCCCGCCGCGCGGTGCTGTTTCTCGCGCGCAACTTCCTCCC
>JBEANZ010000192.1:0-11082 GCA_041165185.1 Verrucomicrobiota bacterium
CCTCCGCCGCCTCCAATTCCGCCACCCCCGTCCCACCCGCCCCCACCGTCACCGGCATCTCCCCGGCCAACGGCACGGTCGCCGGCGGCACCGCCGTCACCCTCACCGGCACCAACTTCACCGGCGCCACCGGCGTGACCATCGGCGGCACCTCCGCCACGAGCGTCGTCGTCGTCAGCGCCACGAGCATCACCTGCGTCACCCCCGCCCACGCCGCCGGCACGGCGAGCGTCCTCGTCACCACCCCCGGTGGCACCAACTCCGCCAACACCCTCTACACCTTCTCCGCCATCCCCGTCGCGACCCCGACCCCGTCCTCCCAGACGGTGGCCAACCTCGCCAACACCACGAACATCGTCTTCACCAGCTCCGTCAGCGGCACCACCTACACGTGGACCAATAACAACATCGCCATCGGCATCGGCGCCAGCGGCTCGGGCTCCGTCATCGCCAGCTTCACCGCGACCAACAGCGGAACGACTCCCATCACCGGCAACTTCGCCGTCACCCCCACCGCCGCCGGCGTCGTGGGCAGCCCGGTAGCGTTCACCGTCACCGTCAATCCCTCGGCCCCCACCGTCTCCGCCATCTCGCCCACCAGCGGCACCACCGCCGGCGGCACGAACGTCACCATCACCGGCACCAACTTCACCGGTGCCACCGCCGTCACCATCGGCGGCACCGCCGCCACGAGCGTCGTCGTCGTCAGCGCCACGAGCATCACCTGCACGACCCCCGCCGGCACCGCCGGCGCCCAGAGCGTCGTCGTCACCAACGCCGGCGGCGCCAACTCCGCCAACTCCCTCTACACCTACGCCACGCCGGCCCCGACCGTCTCCGCCATCTCCCCGACGAGCGGCACCACCGCCGGCGGCACGAGCGTGACCATCACGGGCACCAATCTCACCGGCGCCACCGCCGTGACCATCGGCGGCACCGCCGCGACGAGCGTCGTCGTCACCAACTCCACCACGATCACGTGCGTCACCCCCGCGCACGCCGCGGGCACCGCGAGCGTCCTCGTCACCACCCCCGGCGGCACCAACTCCGCCAACACGCTCTACACCTACAATTCAAGCGGCGTCGCCCAAACCGGCACCACCAGCTCCGTCAACGGTGCCGATACCCTGAGCTACACCGTCCCCGCCGGCACCAACCGCCTGCTCCTCGTCACCGTATCCCACGCCGAAGACAGCGGCCAGTCCTACACCGGCGTGACCTTCGGAGCTAGCGCCCTCGCCCCCGGAGTGTCGCGAAACGACTTCGACGGCTCCGTGGCTTATGCGGTTGATTCCTTCTGGTATCTCCCGATGGGCACCAGCGCGAGTCCGACCACCGCGACCATCACGGCCACCCGGCCGGCCGGCGCGAGCACTCGCCCGACCACTTTTCTGAGCGCGCAGACGTTTATCAACGTCGACCAGGCCACTCCGCTCTCCAGCCCCCAATCCACCAACACCCCGACCGGGACCAACCTCTCCTCCACGCTCACCGTCACCAGCGCCGTCGGCGACCTCGTGATGGACTTGTTCGACATGATTGTGGGCTCGGGCACCGCCACCGCCACCCCCGGATCGGGCCAGACCCAGATCGGGACCACCGGGCAGCTCACCTTCCCCGGCGTGTTCACCACCTACCCAGGCACAGCGCTATATAAAACCACCACCAAGGCCGGAGCCGCGAGCGTCACGACCAGTTGGACCTCAAACGCCACCGCGATGATTCACGTCGCCACCAACATCAAACAAGCCGCCGCCACCCCCGCCCCCACCGTTGCGAGCATCTCCCCCACCAGCGGCACCACTGCCGGCGGCACGAGCGTGACCATCACCGGCACCAACCTCACCGGCGCCACCGCCGTCACCATCGGCGGCGTCGCCGCGACCAGCGTGAGTGTCACCAACGCCACCACGATTACCTGTGTCACCCCCGCCGGGACCGCCGGCGCCCAGAGCGTCCTCGTCACCACTCCCGGCGGCACCAATTCCGCCAACTCCCTCTACACCTACGTCGTCCCCGCCCCCACCGTCTCCGCCATCTCCCCGACGAGCGGCACCACCGCCGGCGGCACGAGCGTCACGATAACCGGCACGAACTTCACCGGCGCCACCGCCGTCACCATCGGCGGCGTCGCCGCGACCAGCGTGAGTGTCACCAACGCCACCACGATTACCTGCGTCACCCCCGCCGGCACCGCCGGCGCCCAGAGCGTCCTCGTCACGACTCCCGGCGGCACCAATTCCGCCAACTCCCTCTTCACCTACGCCACGGTCCCCGGCGCCCCCACCATTGGCACCGCCACTGGTGGCAACGCCTCCGCCAGTGTCGCGTTCACCGCCCCCGGCAGCGATGGCGGCTCCGCCATCACGACCTACACCGCCACCTCGAATCCCGGCGGCATCACCGGCACCAGCGCGACCTCTCCCATCACCGTCTCCGGTCTCACCAACGGCACCGCCTACACCTTCACCGTCACGGCGACCAATGCCATCGGCACCGGGCCCGCCTCCGCCGTCTCCAATTCCGTCACGCCCAGCAACGGCGCCCCCCCCATCACGGCCGGCACCTATGGTTTTTCCACCGCGAGCAGCGTCTCGCTCACGGACATTTCCAGCGGCTCGACCCTCCTCGTGGCGGCGGATTTGGATGACAACGCCTCGGCCGTCACGCCCATCGGTTTCGAGTTCTGGTTTGGCGGCGTCCGCCACACCCAGTTCTCCGCCAACGCGAACGGCGTGATGCGCCTTGGCGTCGCCCCCGTCACGACCAACGCCGCAAACGCCCTCGCCAGCGCCACCAACGTCCCGGCGATCATGCCCTACTGGGACAACCTCTATATCGGCAATAACGGCAAGGTCCACTTCAAGGTCGTCGGCTCCGCGCCCAACCGCAAACTCGTCGTCGAGTGGAGCAATATGCAAGTGCCCCGCCTCGCCAGCCCGAACGCCGGGGCCGGCGCCGCCACCTTCCAAGCGTGGCTCTTCGAGTCCACCGGCGTCATCGAGTTCGTTTACGGCTCGGGCCTGGCCGTCAACACGACCAACTCCGGCGCCAGCATCGGTCTCGCCACCTCCGCGACCGCGTTCGCCAGCGTGGACGCCAGCGCCGGCACCGTTTCCTACACCGTCGCCAACGACACCAACACCGTCGCCATCCCCAGCGGCACCGCCTACCTCTTCACGCCCAACACTCCCTCCGCCCCCACCTCCCTCGCGTTCACCGCCGTCGGACTGAACACGATGACGCTCAACTGGGCCGACACCAACGCCAACGAGTTCGGCTACGCCATTTACCGCTCCGTGGACGGCGTCACCTACGACTTCATCCGCCTGACCGCCGCCAACGCCACCTCCTCCGTCGAGACCGGCCTCGCCTCCAACACCACCTGGTATTGGCGTGTCTACGCCGTGACGGAAGGTGGCGCGAGCGCCGCCCTCTCCGGCAGCCGGGCGACCACCACCGGCAGTGTCACCGGCACCCTCGCCGTCGGACCCACCGGCGACTTCACCTCCCTCACCGCTGCTTTGGCCAGCATCACGACCAGCGGCCTCGCTGGCCCCGTCATCCTGGAACTCCAGCCCGCCTACGTCAGCACGGTCGAGACGTTCCCCCTCGTCGTCACCACGCTCGCTTCGCCGACGAGCCCGGTCACCATCCGTCCGGCCGCGGGCGCCACGGCGCTCAGCCTCACGAGCGCGGCCACCCAGACCATCGACCTCAGCGGCGCGACCAATGTCATCATCGACGGCCGCCCGGGCGGCGTCGGTGCCTCGCAGCTTACCCTCGCCAATACTTCCACGTCGGGCGTCGCCGTCCGCTACATCGACGGCGCGTCGCGCACCACGATCCGCTACGCCACCATCGCGGGCGTCAATACCTCGACGACTGGCGGCGTCGTCCTCTTCAGCACCTCCGTCGGCGTGACCGGCAACAACGCCAACCTCATCGACAATTGCGACGTGCGCGACGGCGCGACGACCCCCGCCACCGGCATTGTCTCCATCGGCACCTCGGCCACCAACCTCCTCAACACCGGGAACACCATCTCGAACTGCAACGTTTTCAATTTCTACCATGCGAGCTCGCCGACGAGAGGCATCATGGTCACCAACAACACCACCCTGAGCAACACCGGCTGGACGCTCTCGAACAACCGCATCTTCCAGACCGCGACACGGAACTACACCACAGGCAACACGCACAGCGGTATCCTGATCAGCGGCGGCAGCGACTACACGATCAGCGGTAACACGATCGGCTTCGCCTCCGCCGCCGGCACCGGCACCTACACCCTGACGTCCTCGTCGGTCGCGACCTCCGTCACCGGCATCAACCTCGCGCTGGGCAACGGCCAGAACAGCATCCAAGGCAATACCGTCGCCGGCATCAGCCTCGGGACGACCACAGGAAGTATTAACGCCATCTCCCTGACTGCTGGCTCCGCCAACTTCGGCACGCTCACCGGCAACACCATTGGCAGCGGCACCGGCAACGGCTCGCTCACGAGCACCTCCACCGGCAACAGCGCCTTCATCGTCGGCATGAACATCCGCGGCGTGTCGGTCGGCACTGTCAACATTGCCAACAATACCATCGGCTCGCTCACCTCAACCGGCTCGCCCGCGACGATCAATCCGCACATCAATGTTATCCAGCTCGCGGGCGGATCAATTTCGTTCACCAATAACCTCATCGGCAGCGCCACCACCGCCGACAGCATCCAGATCACGACCGCGGGCACGAGCGGCACAAACCAGCAGATCATCGGGATATTCGGCGCCACGACGATGCCGCTCACGGTCTCCGGCAACACCGTCGCGAACCTCACCAACGCCGGCACGGGCACGGCTTCTCAGTTCATTGGAATTTTGGTCCAGCTGCCGGACGCCAACGCGAGCGGCAGCATCGGCAAGCCCTCGATTGTGTCGAATATCGTTCGCGACCTCTCCGGCGCGAACGCCAACACCTCCGAGTTGAGGAACACGGGCATCCTCGTCACCACGGGGGGCGGCGGCGCGGTAAATGGTGCCCTCGTCGACCAGAACACCGTTTATGCCCTTAGGACGACCAACACCGGGGCGGTCGAGACGCGCCCCTCCGGCATCGTCTTCACCGGCACCAGCACCACGCCCGTGACGAACGGCGTCGTCAGCCGAAACAGGGTCTACGACATTCGCAACGCCTCGACCATGGTCCCCGCCATCACCCCGCCCCTCGCGGTAGGCATCGTCATCGGATTCGGAAAAACCACCGTTCAGCTCGTAAACAATTTCGTTTCCCTCGGGAACGCCCAGACGACCAACACCGAGTTTATCGGAATCTGGAACCATGACAATTCCACGATCGGAACGCTCCAAGCCTATTACAACACCGTCAATATCGAGGGTGTCGCCGGGTCCGGGGCGCTCCCCAGCTACGCCTTCCTGCGGGGCGACAACACCTCCGTCTCCGCCGTCACCACGCCGCTCGACCTCAGAAACAACCTCCTCAGCAACACCCGCTCCGGCGGCACCGGCAAGCACTACGCCATCGGTAACAACTACGTCAACGCCGCCTCCAGCGCCACGGGCTGGGCCGCCAACGCTTCCAACTACAATGTCCTCAATGCCGCCGCCGCCACTGTCGGCTATTGGAACGGCGACCAGACCTTCGCCGGCTGGCAGACCGCCTCCGCCAGCGATACGAACAGCCTGACCGGAGTGACCGTCAACTTCACCAGCCCCGCCACCGGCGACCTCCACCTCGCCACCGGCACCAGCACGGCGCTGCAAGCCGGCATCGCCATTTCCGGCCTCACCACGGACTTCGACGGCGACACCCGCGCCACCCCGCCCACCATCGGCGCGGATGAGTTCGCCGTGGTTGCCGTCCCCCCCACCGTCGCCTCCGTCGCCGTCCCGACCAACGGCACGAAAATCATCGGCGCCAATCTCGACTTCACCGTCAACTGGTCCGCCGCCGTCACCGTCGTCACCACCGGCGGCACGCCGTCGCTCGGCCTGACCATCGGCTCGACGTCGCGCGCCGCCGCCTACCTCTCCGGCTCCGGCACGACCGCGCTCGTCTTCCGCTACACCGTGCAATCCGGCGACCTCGACACCGACGGCATCACCGTCGGCACGCTCGCCCTCAACGGTGGCACCCTCGCCTCCACCGTCGGCGCCACCGCCGCGACCCTCGCGCTCAACTCCGTCGCGTCGACCACCGGCGTCCTCGTCGACGGCGTGCGCCCCACGCTCTCCCCCGTCACCATCCGCACCAACGGCAGCCCCAACCCCGCCTACGCCACCACCGGCCGCATCGTCGTCCTCGAATTCACCGCCAGCGAACCCATCGCGACCCCCACCGTCACGATGAACGGCCGCGCCCCCCTCACGCTCCTCAACCCCACCGGCAACCTCTGGCGCGCCCGCCTCCAAATCGGCGCCGCCGACGCCGAAGGCCTCGTCACCTTCTCCATCGCCTACGCCGACCTCGCCGCCAACCCCGGCACGAGCGTCACCGCCACCACCGACGCCACCACCGTCACCGTCGACAAGACCGTCCCCACCGTCTCCACCGTCACCATCGCCTCCAATAACGCCCTCCCCGCCCGCGCCAAAGTCGGCGATACCATCACCGTCACCTTCACCGGCAGCGAAACCCTCCTCGTCGCCGGCGGCAGCATCGCCAACCGCCAAGCCGTCATCGCCAACCCCACCGGCAACACCTACACCGCCACCCTCGCCGTCGAGGCCAGCGACCAAAACGGCCCCGCCCCCTTCTCCCTCGCCCTCACCGACCGCGCCGGCAACCCCGTCAACGCCGGCACCCCCGTCACCGCCACCACCGACGCCACCACCGTCACCATCGACGTCACGCCCCCCGTCCTCGCCGCCGTGACCCTCTATGCCGTCGGCACCCCGACGCCCGGCGTCGCCCGCGCCGGCAATATTGTCATCCTTGAGTTCACCGCCAACGAAGCCATCCCCACCCCCACCGTCCTCATGAACGGCCGCACCCCCCTCAGCGTCCGCAACCCCAGCGGCTTCCTCTGGCGCGCCCGCCTCCTCATCGGCGCCGCCGACCCCGAAGCCCCCGTCACCTTCTCCCTCGCCTACACCGACCTCGCCGGCAACCCCAACACCCCCTACACCAACACCACCGACGGCACCCGCGTCACCATCGACAAGACCGCCCCCATCGTCGACTCCATCAGCATCGCCTCCAACAACCCCGACCCCGCCCTCGCCCGCCCCGGCGACCTCGTCACCGTCACCTATAAATCCTCCGAACTCCTCCTCGCCGGCGGCGTTGAAATCGCCAACCGCCTCCCGACCATCGTCCAGGATCCCCCCGGCCTCACCACCTACCTCGCCAGCTACCTCACCGAAGCCAGCGACCAAAACCGCGTCATCCCCTTCTCGCTCACCCTCACCGACCTCGTCGGCAACCCCGCCAACCTCGGCACCCCCTACACCACCACCACCGACGGCACCACCGTCACCTTCGACTCCGTCCCCCCCGTCCTCACCGCCGTCACCATCGCCACCGCCAACCCCGACCCCCTCGCCGCCCAAACCGGCGACACCGTGACCCTCACCTTCACCGCCAACGAACCCCTCCGCCTCCCCGCCCCCGGCTTCACCACCCGCCTCACCACCGTCACCCTCGCCGGCCGCCCCGCCACCATCACCCCCGGCCCGGGCAACACCTATACCGCCTCCATCACCCTGCAACCTAGCGACCCCCTCGGCCCCATCCCCTTCAACATCGCCTACTACGACCTCGCCGGAAACCAAAACGCCGACTTCCCCACCACCACCGACGGCCGCTACGTCACCAATCGCGGCCCCGCCGCCCTCGGCACCACCCCGCTCGAAACCGCCGCCAACCCCACCCCCGCCGCCCGCCCCGGCCGCCTCGCCCACCTCTCCGCCCGCGTCCGCCTCGGCGGCCCCAACGGCGAACAAACCGTCATCACCGGCTTCGTCCTCGGCGGCGACGCCCCCCAACGCCTCCTCCTCCGCGCCGCCGGCCCCGCCCTCGGCCAGTTCGGCGTCGCCGGCACCCTCGCGCACCCCGGCCTCCGCCTCTACGACGCCACCGGCCAACTCCTCGCCACCACCGCCGACTCGACCGGCGTGAACGGCGTGAGCGGCGTGAGCAGCGTGAACGGCCCCGACCTCGCCGCCACCGCGACCCGCGTCGGCGCGTTTCCCTTCGCCCAAGGCTCCGCCGACGCCGCCCTCCTCCTCGATCTGCCCCCCGGCGCCTACACCCTGCACCTGAGCGACCCCACCGGCGACGGCCTCGCCCTCGCCGAACTCTACGACGCCGGCACCGCCGCCCCCACCGGCGCCGCCCGCCTCCTCAACGTCTCCACCCGCGGCCGCACCGGCACCGGCGACGCCGTCCTCATCGGCGGCTTCACCGTCGCCGGCGACACCTCCAAAACCCTCATCATCCGCGGCATCGGCCCCAGCCTCGCCGCCCTCGGCGTCGCCGACGCCGCGCTCACGACCGGCCTGCGCCTCTACGCCGCCGACGGCACCCTCATCGCGATCGCCGGCCGCGCGGAAACCCTGCGCCCCACCGGCGAACACCAACTCGAGTCCAACCCCACCGACCTCGCCGCCGCCGCGCACGCCGCAGGCGCCTTCGCGCTCGCGCCCACCGCCGACGACGCGGCGGTGCTGGTGAAACTCCCCCCCGGCAGCTACACCGCGCACGTGACCGCCCCGACGGCCGGCGTCGCCCTCATCGAAATCTACGAAGTCCCCTGAGGCTTGTTGTAGGGCCGGGGTCGCCGACCCCGCCGCAACATCCGCATCGCGGCGGACACCCCCGCCCGCCGCCCCCACCCTCAGTCCCGCCCACCGGGACATCAAACGCCCCCCGCGCGCGGCGAAATTTCCCGCCGCGCCCCCCTTCCGCCTTCAGCCTTCAGCCTTCAGCCCTTCCCTCTCTCCCCCTACGGCAACCACGGCCACTTCCGCGCCTCCGGCCGGCGCTTTTCGCGCTGCGCCGAGTGAAATTCCTTCGCCTCCTCGCTCATGTAGTAGAGCAACGTCGCGTTGCCCGCCAGCTCCTGGATGCCCGCCTGCCCGTCGAGCTCCGCGTTGAACCCGCTCTTCAGCAACCGAATCGCCAGCGGGCTCTTCTCCATGATCTCGCCCGCCCACTTCACGCCCTCCGCCTCGAGTTGCGCGACCGGCACGACCGCGTTGACGAGCCCCATGTCGAGCGCCTCCTGCGCGCCGTATTGCCGGCACAGAAACCAAATCTCCCGCGCCTTCTTCTGCCCCACCACGCGCGCCAGATAACTCGATCCGAACCCCGCGTCGAAGCTCCCCATCTTCGGCCCCACCTGCCCGAAGATCGCGTTGTCCGCCGCGATCGTGAGATCGCAGACCACGTGCAACACGTGCCCGCCCCCGATCGCGTAGCCCGCGACGAGCGCGATGACCACCTTGGGCATCGAGCGAATCAGCTTCTGCAAATCGAGCACGTTGAGCCGCGGCACCCCGTCGTCGCCCACGTAGCCCGCGTGCCCGCGCACGCTCTGGTCGCCCCCGGCGCAAAACGCGTATTTCCCGTCCGTGTGCGGTCCCGCCCCGGTGAGCAACACCACGCCCACCCGCGCGTCCTCCCGCGCGTCCGAAAACGCGTCGAACATTTGCGCGATGGTCTCCGGGCGAAACGCGTTCCGCTTCGCGGGCCGGTTAATGGTGATTTTCGCGACGCCGCCGGCCTTGTGGTAGAGGATGTCGCTGTAGGTTTTGGCGCTGTGCCACTCGGGGTGCATGGGCGCGCAGCGTGGGGAATTCGGCGCCGTTGTCCATCGCGGCCCCTCCGCCCCGCCGCGAAAGCAAGCTGATTCACGCGGCGGGCTGAATCAGCTTGGAGCGCCGGGCGCGCGCCCGGAAACTCGCCGCGTCATGAGCACCAGTCCATCGGCGGGGTCCCTCAGCTTGCGCGCCAAAGCCGCGCTCACCATCGGCACACTGGGGGTCGTCTTCGGTGACATCGGCACCAGCCCGCTCTACACCATGCGCGAGTGCATTGCCCACCTGCCCGAGGGCGTGGACCGCACGTCCGGCGTGCTCGGCGTGCTCTCCCTGATTTTCTGGACACTGATGCTCGTGGTGACGGTGAAATACCTCTTCTACATCACGCGCGCCGACAACCAGGGCGAGGGCGGCATCTTCGCCCTCCTCGCGCTCATGCACTCCGGCGGCGACCCCGCCAACGGCACGCGCCGCGTCATCGGCCCCGCCGTCATCATGATCCTCGTCGGCGCGGCGCTGCTCTATGGCGACGGCATCATCACGCCCGCCGTCACCGTGCTCAGCGGCGTCGAGGGTTTTCTCACCATTAGCCCGAAATTCGCCGCCTACGTCCCCTGGCTGGCCTGCGCGATCCTCGCCGGGATTTTCTGGCTCCAGAAAAAAGGCACCAAACAGATTGGGGGGCTCTTCGGCCCCGTGATGGTCGTGTGGTTCTTCACCCTCGCCGCGCTCGGCGCGTGGCACCTCACAAAATTTCCCGGCGTGCTCCGCGCGCTCAACCCCGTCTGGGGCGTCGCTCTGCTTGTGCAGCACCCGGTCGCGATTCCCGCCATGCTCGGCGCCGTCGTCCTCGCGGTCACTGGCGCCGAGGCGCTCTACGCGGACATGGGCCACTTCGGCCGCCGTTACATCGCGCTCGCGTGGTTCTGCGCCGCGCTGCCCGCCCTCGCGTTGAACTACTTCGGTCAGGGCGCCTACGTGCTTGCCCACCCCGACTCCAAGGAAAACCCCTTCTTCGCCCTCGCGCCCGCCGGCTGGCCGCAGCTCGCGCTCACGCTCCTTTCCATCGTCGCCGGCATCGTCGCCAGCCAGGCCCTTATCTCCGGCGCCTACTCGCTCACGCGCCAGGCGATCCAGCTCGGCTACTTTCCCCGCCTCAAGATCACCTACACCAACGCCGAGCACTCCGGCCAAATCTACGTGCCCTTCGTCAACGCCCTGCTCGCCCTCGGAGCGATTCTCACCGTCGCGGCGTTTCGCTCCAGTGAGAACCTCGCCGCCGCCTACGGCATCGCCGTCACCGGCACGATGG
>JBEANZ010000193.1:0-2952 GCA_041165185.1 Verrucomicrobiota bacterium
GGCGCGCATCGCCTCCACCATCCGCCGCTGGCCGGGGATGATGACCATCGCGACGTTCGCCACCATGATCGTGCCAATCGCGGTGCCGACGTGGATGAACATCGCGCGCCCGCCGAACACCCGGCCCAATCCCCACGCGAGCGCGACCGTGAGCGCGAAAATCACCACGCCCAGCGCGCGGTCGTTCTTGCCCAACGGCGAGCGGCACAGCCCGTCGTAAACCAGCCACGAGCCCGCCATGCTCGCCAACCCGATCCCGACCGCCTGCCACGGCGCGAGCGCCAGCAACGCCGGCTCGATCATCATCGTCTGCGCGCGCAGCCAATAGACCACCACGAGCAACGCCGTGCCGGAGAGCCACGTCGTGTAGGCCTCCCACTTGAACCAGTGCAGTTTCTCCGGGAGCGCGGCGGGCGCGACGGCGTATTTCTGCGGGTTGTAGAACCCGCCGCCATGCACGGCCCAGAGCTCGCCCGCGACGCCCTTCTTCGCGGTGTCGGAGCCGGCCGGCGGCGGCTCGAGCGAATTGTCGAGCCAGACAAAATAAAACGACGCCCCGATCCACGCGATGCCGGCGATGACGTGGAGCCAGCGCAGCAGCAGGCCGAGAAATTCTAGGAGGTGGGCGTCCATCGTGTAGCGCGCGCCTAGCCAATCGCGCGCCACCCGGGCGGCAAGCTCGGCGTGGCCGGAAGTCCGGCGCGGTCGCCCGCCGCCGGCCGAATCGACGGACGGTCAAGTCGCGCGGGTTACCGGTTGATTTTCGGAGCGTGGGGCGGCAGGTTGCCCCACGCATTTCCGTGCGCAACCCCGCTACACCCACTGCGTCTCACTGCCCGATGATTCGTCCCCGCCCGGTTTCCTTTCCCACCTTCTTGCGCGCGAGTGCGCGATGGCCGACCAAGATTTTGCTCGCGACGCTGGCGGCCGGCGCGGCCATCGCGGCCCAGCCGTCGGGCGCGCTCACCGAGTTCAAGCGCGACATCCAGCCGCTCCTGAAAAAATACTGCTACGACTGCCACGGCGACGGGATGAGCAAGGGCAAGGTGGCCTTCGATGAGTTGACCGACGCCGACGTGCTCGCGAAACACGATCTGTGGTCGGCGGCGTTGAAGAACGTCCGCGCCGGCCTGATGCCGCCGAAGGAGGCGGGCGACGACAACGCGCGCCCCACCGCCGCCGAGGTCGCGCGCCTCGCCGAGTGGATCAAGTTCAAGGCGCTCGCGATCAATCCCGCGGCCCTCGACCCGGGCCGCGCGGTGGTGCGGCGGCTCAACCGCGTCGAATACCGCAACACGATCCGCGACCTCATGGGCGTGGAGTTCAACAGCGAGGCGGAGTTTCCGGCGGACGATTCGGGCGGCGGCTTCGACAACATCGGCGAGGTGCTCACGATGTCGCCGCTGTTGTTGGAAAAATACCTGGAGGCGGCCTCGACGATCGTGGAGAAGGCGATCCCGCGCGCGGCGCGGCGAATGCCGGAGGAGACGGCGACGGGGCGCGAGTTTCGCGGCGATGGGGGGAGCGGCGAGCGGTTGCTCATCACGAAGGCGGCGAAGGTCACGCGGGCGTTTCGCGTCGAACACGCGCAGACCTACGCGTTGGCGGCGGAGCTCGAAATCCGCGGGACGTTCGACTTCGACGCGGGGCGCGGCACGGTGATCGCGCGGGTCGACGGCGCGGAGTGGTTTCGCGAGGACGTCGTCTGGCAGGAGAAGAAAACGCTGAGCCATGCGCGGGAGTTTGCGTGGACGCCCGGGCGGCATCTGGTCGAATTCGAGATTGTGCCGCGCGTGGTGCCGCCGGACGAGCCGCCGCCGCCCGTGCGTCGGCAGTCGGTGGCCGGTGCGACGAGCGTGACGGTGCGCGTCGCGTCGGTGCAGGTGAAGGGCCCGCTCGATCCGAAATTCTGGAAAACGCCGGACAATTACGCGCGTTTTTTTCCCTCGGGCGAGACGCCACCGCCGCCGGGGGCCGCGCGTGACGACTATGCGCGCGACGTGTTGCGGCGGTTCGCCACCCGGGCGTTTCGCCGGCCGGTGGACGAGGCGAAACTCACCCAGCTCGTCGGCCTCGCCCGCGAGGTTTACATGCAGCCGGGGCGCGCGTTTGAGGACGGCTTCGCGCACGCGGCGATGGCGGTGCTGGCGTCGCCGCGGTTTCTGTTTCGCGTCGAGGCGCCGGCGGCGGGCGCGGGAGTGGAGGCGTTTCCCCTCGCCGATGACTACGCGCTGGCCTCGCGACTCTCGTATTTTCTCTGGTCGACGATGCCCGACGAGGAGCTGATGCAACTCGCCGCGAAGGGCGCGCTGCGCCGCGAACTCAAACCGCAGCTCGCGCGGATGCTGGCGGACGCGCGGGCGCAGGCGTTCGTGAAAAACTTCACCGGCCAGTGGCTCCAGGCCCGCGACGTCGAATCGATCCCGATCAACGTGCGGGCGGTGTTCGGGTCCAACCCGCCGAGCGTGCTGCGCAACCGCGACGGCCGGACGGACCTCGACGGGCAGTGGCGCCGGCTGCTGCGGAGCGAGACCGAGATGGCGTTCGACTACGTGCTGCGCGAGGACCGCAGCGTGCTCGAGCTGATCGACGCGGACTATGCGTTTCTCAACGAGAAGCTCGCCTCGCTCTACGGCGTGGAGGGCGTGACCGGTGAGGAGTTGCATCGCGTCACGCTTCCGGCGGGCAGCGTGCGCGGCGGCGTGCTCACGCAAGGCACCGTGCTCGTCGTGACCTCGAACCCCACCCGCACCTCGCCCGTGAAGCGCGGGCTCTTCATCCTCGACAACATCCTCGGCACGCCGCCCCCCCCGCCGCCGGGCGACGTGCCCGCGCTCGAGGAGGCGCGCAAGGAATTCAAGGGCCGCGAGCCCAAGCTCAGCGAAATGCTCGCGATCCATCGCGCCGACAAGCTGTGCAGCTCGTGCCACCAACGCATGGATCCGCTTGGGC
>JBEANZ010000194.1:0-14960 GCA_041165185.1 Verrucomicrobiota bacterium
GGGATTTTCGCCCAGTCGGCCGTCATCGCGTCAGTGCTCTCGACGATGCGCAACGCGATCACGTAGTCGTAGGTGCGTTCGTCGCCGAACACGCCGACGGTTTTCACGGGGAGAAAAACACAGAACGACTGCCACACCTTCCAGTAGTAACCGCTCGCCATCATCTCGTCCTGGAGCACGAAGTCGGCGTTGCGGAGGATCTCGAGTTTGTCGGCGGTGATGTCGCCCATCACGCGCACGCCGAGGCCGGGACCGGGGAACGGCTGGCGCCACACGACCTCGCGCGGGAGCCCGAGGGCCTCGCCCACGCGGCGCACCTCGTCCTTGAAGAGCTGGCGGAGCGGCTCGACGAGCTTGAGCTTCATGCGCGCGGGCAGGCCGCCGACGTTGTGGTGGGTCTTGATGAGCGAGGCGGGATTGCCCGCGATGGACACGCTCTCGATCACGTCGGGATAGAGTGTGCCCTGGCCGAGAAACTCCGCACTGCCCTTGATGGACTTCAGCGCCTGCTCGAACACCTCGACGAACGTGCGGCCGATGATTTTGCGCTTCTGCTCGGGTTCGCTGATACCCTTGAGCCGGCGCAGAAACAGCTTCGACGCATCGATCACGCGCAGGTCGATCTGGAAATGTTTTCCGTAGAGCTGCTCGACGTAGTCGCGCTCGCCCTTGCGAAGGAGGCCGTTGTCGACGAACACGCACGTGAGCTGTTTCCCCATGGCCTTGTGCAGCAGCGCGGCGGCGACCGAGGAATCGACTCCGCCCGACAGCCCGAGGAGCACGCGGCCCTTGCCGACCTGCTCGCGCAGCCCGGCGACGGCGTGCGCGATGAAATCCTTCGTCGTCCAATCCTGTTTCGCGCCGCAGACACCGACGAGGAAGTTGCGAATCATGTCCACACCACGCTCGGTGTGGAAAACCTCCGGATGAAACTGGATGCCGTAAAACGCCCGCCGCCGATCCTCGATGGCGGCGAAGGGCGAGTTGTCGGAGACGGCGGTGGCGACGAAGCCGGGCGGGAGTTTCTCGAGTTTGTCGCCGTGGGAATTCCAGATGCGCAGCTTGCGCGGGAGGCCGGCGAAGAGTTTGCCGGGCTTGGAAATCACGAGGTGGCCGTGGCCGTATTCGCGCGCCTGCGAGTGCGCCACGTGTCCGCCGAGGTGGTGCCCCATCAACTGCACGCCGTAACAAATCCCGAGCACCGGCACGCCGAGCTCAAAGATGGCCTTGTCCGGGTGCGGCGCGGTCTTCGCGTAAACGCTCTGCGGCCCGCCCGAGAGGATGATGCCGACGACGCCATCCTCGCGAAGCTTCGCGGCGGGCGTGGAGAAGTGGTAGATTTTCGAGTAGACCTGACACTCGCGAATGCGGCGCGCGATGACCTGCGTGAGCTGGGAGCCGAAATCGAGGACGGCGATGATTTGGGACATGAGAACGCGAAAAAAAGTCGGGCGCGAAAAAAATGAAGCGCGCAGGGTGCGGGATTTCCGCCGCGTGTGTCAATGGCCACGGCGGTCGCACGCGCGGCGAATGCGCGCACGGCGGATGCGCACGGTCGTCCGCGCCAAGCACGAACCGGCTCACGCGACGGGCGGTGGCACCCGCGCTCGGCGGCGGCGCGGAGGTCTACGGGGAGAGGCGTCGGTCGCGGGGAGCGACAGCGAGCCAACGGCCTACGCCCAGAGCGCCAGCGAGCTGGCGGCCTACTTCAGAAGCGCGTCGTTACGCTTAGGTTGAGCACCATCGGGTCCGTGTAGCGGTAGACCCAGTTGGGTTTGCCGGTGGCGGTGTTGAAGGTGTTGCCGCCGCTCTTGTAGTATTTCGCGTCGCCTTGCACGAGGTCGTAAACGCGGCTCGCGCCGAGGCGGAAGTTCATGCGCTGGCCGAAGATTTTTCGGTCGTGCATCGCGTAGAGGCCGATGGGGCACGCCGCGCCGCCGGTGTAAACGAGGCCGTTGAGGATCGTCATGTTGTAGTTGGGCGTCCACGTGGCGCTCAGGCCGACGCGCAGCGCGAAGCGGCGCGGGAAGTCGTAGTCGAACACCGCGCTCGCCGTGTAGGGCGCGCTGCGGCGGCCGGTGACGACGGTAATATTGGTGTTGGCGGCGACGATGTCCTTGGCGTTGGCGATGCTGGTCGCGTTTTCCGCCATCGTGCGGTCGCCGCCGGGGGCGAGCGCAGCGTCGGTGCGTTTGATGGCGGCGTCGAGGAAGGCGTTGAACTCGTAAAAATTCCGCGTGGCGCGCACCTGTGTTTTCGAAAACGTCACGCGCGACTGCACACCGAGGATGCGCTGCGCGGTGAGCGTGAGTTCGAAGCCCCGCGATTCCTCGTTGGAGTTGACGGTGCGGCGCTCGTTGTTGAGGCCGTTCTCGACTTGGAAATAGCGCGGGTCGGCGGGTGGGATGTTGTTGGGGTTGAACAAATCCTCGAGCTGCGCGAGCGACAACGAGTCGGGGCTCCACGCGAAGGAGGCGTTTTGCCGCTCGATGCGGTAAACGGCGACGGAGTAGCCGATCTTGCCGCGGAAGAGATCGCCCTTGATACCGGCCTCGCGCGTGGTGCCGGTGATGGGGCCGAGGTTGCGCGAGGTGAACGTGAGCTGGGACTGCCAGTTAAAGGACTGGAGGTAGTTCGCGTAAACGTTGGCGCGGAGGTTTTCGTTGCGGACGAGCGCGTAGTTCAGGCCGGAGGTCAGGCTGTTGGCGGTGAGCGAGAAATTCGGATCGTAGCCGAACATCGCGGGGTCGCTCTCGGGCGTGCCGTAGAAGGTGATGCGGCCGCGGGCGTCGGTGACGTAGGCGGCATCGACGGGGATTTTGCGCGAGATGGAATTGCTGCTCATGCCGACGAGCGAGATGAGGCGGCCGCCGAAATATTCGCCGGTGAGCGAGACGGTGTAGTTGCGCGTGTAGCGAATGTCGATGAACGGGCCGGTGTTGACGTAGCTCTCGACGAGCTCGGGCGTGAACGTCGCGCTGCGCGGGAGATTCGGGAAGAGAAACTTGTCCCAGCCGCCCGCCTCGAGAAACGCCGGATCGTCGAGGTAGGCGCGGAGCTGGATGCCGTTGTTGGCGGCGAGGCCGGGGGCGGCGGTGTTGGACCAGCCGAAGCGGCGGTTGACCGCGTAGTCCTTGCTGTGCGTGCCGGTGAAGACGGCGTATTGCTTCATCCATTTGCCGAACTCGAACGGGTAGGCGACGGCGAGGCGGCCGGCCTTGAACGTGTTGCCGAAAATTTTCCACGCCGTGAGGTTGCCCGAGAGATCGAGGTAGGGGCGGCCGCGGCCGTCGACGTTGATGACGGGCGGCGAGGCGCTGCCGCCGAAGGAGTTGTCGTTGCGGTCCTGGTGTTGGAACTGCTGGTTGAACGAGGCCTGAATCGAGAGTTTGCCGACGCTCTGCTCGACCATCGCGGTGACGACGTTGAACGGGCGATCGAGGTAGTCGCCGAAGCCGAGGATGTTGAAGGAGCGGCTAAAGCCGTTGAAAATTTTCGGCGAGCCGTTGGGCAACCGCACCGCGACGCTCTGGCCCTCGAGGAGCGACATCGCGGTGCCGCCCGGGCCGGCGGTGTCGATGGCGAGGAGGGCGGGGACGGGCGGCGTGCTCGGGCGCTGGATGACCTCGCCGTCGGAGGTGACATACCAGCGGTTGTTGGTGTTGAAGCCACGGCCGGTGGCGGCGACGTTGTTGATCTGTGCGGTGTTGTCGGCGCGGCGGCGGATGTATTGGCCGCGCTCGCCCTCGACGGTGATCATTGTCGTGGGCGTGGGGCGGTAGGAGAGCGCGAGGTCGCCGGCGCGGAAGGTCTGGAACGAGCCGTGGACGTAGGCGTTGTCGGTGCGGTTGACGACGTTGAGGCGGAGGGCGAGCTGCTTGGTGAGCTTGCGGTTCACGTCGAGCTGCGCGCGGTAGGAATTCTGGTTGTCGTAGAAGAGGAGCATCTCGCCGGAGTTCGTGAAGCGCGCGCGCTTCGTCGTCGTGGTGACCTGGCCGCCGGGCGTGGAGTCGCCGAACATGAGGGAGTTCGAGCCCTTGCCGAAGTCGAAGCGCTCGACGTTGTAGGTGTCGCTCGGCACGGACCACTGGAAGAAATTGCGCGAGGTATTGCCGCTGCCGCTGAGGCCGCGAAACGTGAGGCGACCGTTGTCGTTGCGCGATTCGAGGCGCGGCGAAACGGTGACGCCCGAGATGAACGCGCCGGCGTCGTCCATGTTAAAGATGCCGATGTCGTGCATGAACTCGCTCGTGAGCACATCGACGGTGACGGGGACTTTCACGAGTTCCTGATTGGTGCGATTACCCAGGAGCGTGGAGGCGGCGTTCCAGGGATTGTCGTTGGAGTCCTTGATCTCAAAGGGGGAGAGCGCGACGACGTCGTCCGCGCCGGCGACGGCAACGGCGGAGCCCGTGGGCGTTTTGGCGGGCGTGGTCGAAGTCGCCGGCGGCGCGGACTGCGCGTGCAACGCGCTGACGACAGCACCCACGCCAATCACGCAGGCGACGAGGCGAGGGAAGCGACAGAGGGAGGGGATCATTTTACGGCGATGGTGGGGTTGGTTTTCCGGCGAAACGCTCCGGCTGGCGAGCAGCGCGGCGGTCCCCGTCGGGCGGGTCGCGCGCCACACTGAAAACAAATCCCCGTCCCGCAATCGCGTTCTTCAAATCACATGGGCGGCGCGCAAAACTGTGCGGCCCGCGCACCGCCGCCGCTGCGCCGCAATCCGCCTTGCGGCACCGCGCACCCGCACGCATAAGCCCAACCCTTCCGCATGAACATCCACCCGAGCCGCGAGACTTTCGCCGTGCTGGCCCAGCAGGGAAACGTGATCCCGGTTTACACGGATCTGATGGCGGATTTCGAGACGCCCGTCTCCGCCTACGCCAAGCTCCAGGACGCCGGCCCGTCCTACTTGCTGGAATCCGTCGAGGGCGGCGAAAACCTCTCGCGTTACAGTTTCATCGGCTGCCGGCCGCGAAAAATTTTCCGCTGCGGCCCTGCCACCACCGAAATCCGCACGCCCGGCCAGCCCACGCAGACCGTCCCCACGCCCGCCGATCCGCTCACGCTCATCGCCGAGGAGATGCGCGGCCACCGGCCCGTCAAGATTCCGGGCCTGCCGCGTTTCACGGGCGGCGCGGTGGGCTTCATCGCCTACGAATACGTCACGCGCATCGAGCCGAGCGTGCCCGCCGCCGGACGCGACGAGCTCGGCACTCCCCTGCTCTACTTCATGTTGTCCGACTCGCTGCTGATCTTTGATCGCGCGAAGCAGACGCTCCGCCTGTGCGTCAACGCCCACGTCGGCGGCGATGTTTCCGCGGCCTACGACGCCGCCGTCGCCGAGCTGCGCGCGCTTGATGCCATGCTCCGCCAGCCGCGCGAAATCACGCCCGCGCCGCTCGTCGACGCCGGAAAAATCACCGTGCCGCCGGGCAACTTCACGCAGGCGCGCTTCGAGCAGGTCGTCGAGGACGGCAAGGAGTTCATCCGCTCCGGCGACATCATTCAGTTCGTGCCGTCGCAGCGCTTCACGCGCCCCTTCGCCAAGTCCCCGCTCGATCTCTACCGCGCGCTGCGCACGGTGAACCCGTCGCCCTACATGTTCATCCTCGAGACGGGCGATTTCGCGATTGTCGGCGCCTCGCCCGAGGTCCACGTGCGCCTCACCGATGGCCTCGTGGAGATTCGCCCCATCGCCGGCACGCGACGTCGCGGCGCCACGCCCGCCGAGGATCTCGCGCTCGAAAAGGAACTGCTCGCCGACGAGAAGGAGCGCGCCGAGCACCTCATGCTCGTCGACCTTGCGCGCAACGACATCGGCCGCGTCTGCGCCTTCGGCTCCGTCAAGGTCCCCGAGATGATGGTCATCGAACGCTACTCGCACGTCATGCACATCGTCTCGCAGGTCGAGGGCCGCATCGCCGAAGGCCGCGACGCCTACGACCTGCTGCGGGCCACGTTTCCCGCCGGCACGGTCAGCGGCGCGCCGAAAATCCGCGCCATGCAAATCATCGCGCAACACGAGCCCTCCCAACGCGGCTTCTACGCCGGCGCCCTCGGCTACATCGGCTACGACGGCAACACCGACACCTGCATCATGCTGCGCACCGCGCTCCTCAAGGACGGCCTCATTCACATTCAGGCCGGCGCAGGCGTCGTCGCCGATTCCGTGCCCGCCTCCGAGTATCAGGAGACCATCAGCAAAGCCTCCGCCCTCCTGAAAGCCGTCGCGATCGCCGAGCGGTTTTAGGCGCGCGCGGGTCGCCGGATTTCGGCGCCCATCCTGACTCAACTGTTACCATCGGGGCGTCGCGATGGCGCGGGCGTGCGCCACGTTTGCCCGCGCCCCGATGAAAAAAACGAAACTCTCCCCTGAGTTCGCGCGTAATGGAATTGGAACAGCATTGGCTACAATTCCCGGAACAAACCCGCCGCCTGGCGCCTCCAACGTCACCGGCATTTTCATCATGTCCTCCTTATTTTCCCCGTCCCGCTCGACCGAGGTCGATGCGTCCGGCGCCTCGGAGTCGACCTCCGCCGCCACCCTGATCGAATCCGCGCCGTCGCTCCTCGAGCGCCCGGCCCCCGCCCCGGAGGCGCCCATCGCCCACGGCGAACGCAGCAACCTCCAGCTCTACCTCCAGGAGATCGGCAAGACGCCCCTCCTCACCATCGCCGAGGAAATCACGCTCGCGCGCCGCATCCGCCGCGGCGACAAGGCCGCCCGCGATCACATGATCTCGGCCAACCTGCGGCTCGTCGTGAAAATCGCGATGGACTACAAGGACTTCGGCCTCCCCCTCCTCGACCTCATCAGCGAGGGCAACCTCGGCCTCATCAAGGCCGTCGAGCGCTTCGACCCCCGCAAGGGCGGCAAGCTCTCCACCTACGCCGCCTGGTGGATCAAGCAATCGATGAAGCGCGCGCTCGCCAACCAGGGCAAAACCATCCGCCTCCCCGTCCACCTCGTCGACCGCATTTCCAAGATGCGCCGCATGGCGATGACGTTGACCGAGCAGCTCGGCCGCGAACCCACCGACGAGGAACTCGCCATCGAGCTCCAGATCCCGACCTCCAAGGTCGCCCACCTCAAGTCCGTCAGCGTCCGCCCCGCCTCGCTCGACGCGCCGCTCGGCGACGAGGGCGGCGCCTCGACCTTCGGCGAGATCGTCGGCGACGAAAACGCCGTCAGCCCCTTCGAAGGTCTGCGCGAAAAAAACCGCAACTCCGATCTCCACGCGCTCGTCGCCTCCCTCGACGCCCGCGAGGCCGAGATCATCCGGCTGCGCTTCGGTCTCGACGGCCGCGATGAGCTGACGCTCGAGGAGGTCGGCCAGAAATTTCACGTCACCCGCGAACGCATCCGGCAGCTCGAATACCTCGCGCTCTCGAAAATGCGCAAGGCCCTCGCCCGCCACGAAGCCATCCGCACGACCGAGGAACTCGAGGAGGAGGAGCGCGTGCGCCAGCGCCATCAGGTGATCCGCGAATTCGTCCAGTCCCGCGCGAATCCCCCCGCCGCCACCACGCGGCCCGTCGCGGCCCCGCGCGCCGTCAGCGCAGCGCGTAAACTTCCACGAGCGCCGCGCCCGACGTCCCGCCGACGCCGGTGACCTTGAGCGTGTAGGCCACGCCCGCCTTCAGCGTCACGAGCGCCGCGCAATCCGCGCTGCCCTCCGCAAACGGAAACGCCCCCAGCCGCTTCGCCGCCGCCACGAGATCGGCGGTGGACTTGCCGGCGCTCCACCCGGTATTGGCGAGGAACACAGTGTCGCCCTCGAAGATTTCGAGCTTGGGCTGCCGCACCGTCCCACCCACGCCGAACTGATCCAGCGCCGGCCCGGCCGCGCGCACCAACACCCGCAGCGTCCCCTCGCCCCCGATCACGAGCCCGCCGATCAACGCGTCCTCGCCCGCGCCGGCGCGCCCAAGTGTGGACAGGTTGATGAGCCGCGCATCGGCCGTCGCGCCGGCTTCGTAGGCCTCGACCAAGGCGACGCCCGCGTCGTCCCCGACCGTCTCCACCGCCGCCGAGTAGAGGCCCGCCTCGAGTTTGACGAGCAGCGCGGAATCCTTGCTGCCCCGCTGCAACGGAAACGCCCCCACCGCCGCCGCCGCATCCACGATCTCAGTCGCGTCGCCTTCGGCGCCCCAGTTGTCGTTTGTGAGCGCGAGCGCCCGCGGCGGGTCGGCGCGGAGCGTGAGCGCGGGATCGTGCAACGGCAACCCGACGCCGTAGTCCGAGAGCCCGGGCCCGACCCCGCGGATGAGGAAGCTGCGCGGCGCCGTGCCGTCGATGACGAGGCCCATGATGAGATTCGCGCCGCCGCCCGCCTGCGCGCGCGTGGCGAGATTGATGAGCCGCCCGCGATCGGCTGGCGCGGCGGCGGCGTGCGCGGCGTTGCCGCGAAACATCGGCCAGTTACCCACCGCCGAAAGCGGCGCGCCCGTGCTGCCAAACGCGTAGAGTTTCCCGTCGATCGAGCCCACGTAAACCGATCCGTCCGCGCCGATGACGGGCGAGCCCTCAATGAGATCGTCGGTCTTGCGCGCCCACTTGCTGGTGCCCGTGTCCGCGAAGACCGCGCGAATCACCCCGTCGTCCGATCCGAAGATCACGGTGCCGTCGGCCGCCACGGCCGCGCTCGAGGTGATGGCCTTGCCCGCGCCGATGAACCAACGCAGCCTCCCATCGGGTTCGATCGCGTAAAATCGGCGGTCGTCCGACCCGACGTAGATCGTCCCGTCGGGCCCGATCACGGGCGAGGCCTCGATGGCGGCGTTGGTCGCGAAGGTCCAACGCGGCACCCCGTCGGGGCCGATGGCGTAGAGTTTCCCGTCGTCGGACCCGATGTAAACCGTCCCGTCCGCGCCGAGCGCCGGCGAGGAGCGCACCTCGCCGCCCGTGATGAGGCTCCAACGTTTCCGGCCGGCTGAATCGATGGCGTAAACGCTTTTGTCCAACGACCCGAAGTAAACCGTGCCGTCCACGCCGACCGCGGGCGAGGAGTCGACCCAGTTGCCCGTCTGAAAACGCCAGCGCAACGTGAGGTCGGGATTGAGCGCGTGCATCGCAAAATCCCCGCCGCCAAAATAAACCGCCCCATCCGGCCCGATCGCGGGCGAGCTGGCGATGAACGCGAGCGCATCGTAGCTGCCCTTGATCGCGCCGCCGGCGGTGAGCGCGTAGAGTTTCCCATCCTCGCAGCCGACGTAGATCGTGCCGTCGGGCGCGACGGCGGGCGACGACGAGACGTAGGCCGGCAGCGTCACGGGCCAACCCCGCCGGATCGCCCCCGTGCGTTCCAACGCGAAGACGCGGCCCGAGGACGGACTCGTCGTGTAGCCCACACCAAAATAAATCTCGCCGCCCGCGCCGAGCGCCGGAGACGAATGGACTTCGCCGCCCGTCGGAAACGCCCAGCGAAAATTGGCCAGATCCATCTGCGCGCTCGCCGAGGGGAGCCCCACCACGCCGCCAATGACCGCGAGCCACCCCAACGCCGCAAGGGCATGGCGACGCGGGGCGACGAGGTTAACGGCGGGGCGCTTCAATCGTCCCGCACGGAAACAATTATTGGCGGAGACTCAACGTTCCAACCGCAACATCAGACGGAAAGTTGTGCCGGTCGCGCCGGATTGCACGAGCTCGAGTTGCCCGCCCGCCTGTTGCGCGAGTTGATAGCTCAACGCCAACCCCAGCCCGCTGCCGCCGCGCTTCGTGCTCGTGCACGGCTGAAACAACCGCTCCGCCACCGTCGGCGGCAGCCCCGCGCCGCCATCCGCCACGAGAAACTCGACGCCCTCCGCCACGACGCCGCCCGAGAGCGTCACCGCGCGCCCGGCGGGCGTCGCCTCAATGGCGTTTTGCAGGAGGTTGCGCACCACGAGACCGGCAAGATTCGCGGCGCGACCCGGCAACGCGAAGGCGCCGCGAAGTTCGACGGCGAGCGTCACTTGCTGCGCGCGGGCGACATCGCGGACCTTGGCCAGCGCCAGCTCGGCGACCTCGGCGCCGGTGAGTTGGAAACTAGTGCCGTGCTGCTCGTCGCGCAACACCCCCACCACATCATCGATCATCGTGCGCAGCCGGCGGGCGAGGCCGGTGGCGGCGGCAAGTTCGTCGCCCGTGCCGTCGCGACCGGCCGCTTCGGCCTGGCTCGCGACGTAGGATTCGAGGCCGGCCACGGGATTTTTCAACTCGTGGATGAGGTGCGCCGTCACCGAGCCTAGCGCGGAGGTCTTCGCCGCGAGGACGAGTTCGCGGTTGGCCCTCAACAAGTCCTCCCCGCGCGCGGTGAGCGCGGCGTGGGCCGCGCGGATTTTTCGGAGCGCCCAACCGAGCGCAGCCGTTGTGACAAGCGCCCCCGCCAACCACGCCACGATCGCCTGCTCCACCAGCCGCCGATCGACCGCAGCAAACCGCTCGTGCAGCACCCGGCCGTCGCTCCAAAATTGCGCCGCGCCCAAAAAGGCCGCGCCGTCGGCACGCCGAAGCGGCACCCAGATTTCCAACAAAGGGACCGCGGCCTCGCCCGCTTTCGGCTCCGCCGCACCCCCGGCGAACAGCGCCAGGGATTCGCGCGGGTGGAGGTTTGCCACGGCTTCCCCCGCGACCAACAGCGTCCAGTCCGACGCGGCCGGCGGCGTCTCCGACCATGCCCACGGAGCCGCACCCGCGAAGCCGCGCGCCGCATCGAAGACGCGCACCGCGATGACGCCGGACAGCTTCGAGGTTTCCAACACCGCCGCGAGCAACTCGCCCGGCACATCCGTGAGGCCCGCGCGCTCGAGCCGCGCTGCGCCGTTCGCGAGTTGCATCGTGGCCACCGCGCGGATGGTCTCCGCCTCGTGCCGCAGCACCTGCTCGCGCAACCGCCCGCGCAATTGCAGCGTGACGGTCGCCACCACGCCCGCCGACACCGCGAGCGTCAGCCCTAGGACGGCGTAGAAAACGGAGCGGTTGTTGGAAGGCGTGGAGTCGGCGACGGACATCGCGTGGGGCGGACCTACTTGTCCCAACTCCACCGCGCCCCGAGCAAGCTTTCGTTCGTCCGATACGCCGAGATCGGGTTGTTCGAGCGGTTGCGCTCCCAGCGAAACTCGCCGAACAGCGTCCAGCGCGCGTCCAGTTTTCGCTCGACGCGCAGTTCGCCGGCAAAGGTTTCGCCGAGCAGCTTCGGCGGATTGAAACCGGGAAACAGCCGCGCGAGATCCTGCACGAGGTAGTCGTAGCGCCGCGCCGCGCCGCGCACTTCGGCGAACCACGCGCCGGACCGCCACGCGAGTTCCTGCGTGACGTGGCGTTCGCGGTAGTCGAAGTAGCCGGATCCGTTGTCCGCGTGGCGCGAGCCGCCAGCGCG
This sequence comes from Verrucomicrobiota bacterium, assembly GCA_041165185.1. Taxonomy (GTDB): domain Bacteria; phylum Verrucomicrobiota; class Verrucomicrobiia; order Opitutales; family Opitutaceae; genus JBEANZ01. Next base: position 11,370 of record JBEANZ010000194.1, read on the forward strand.
CGTCGTCGCCTTCCACACGCCCGCCGCGTCGAGCCCGACGTCGAGCCGCAAGTGGCCCTCCCGATCGCGCGTGCGCAATTGCGTCCCGACCAACGTGCGCCCGATCACGGAGCGTTGTTCGAGGCGCGCGTATTTGCGGCGGCGTTCGACGCCGCCGACGCTGACCTCAAGCCGCGCGCCCGGCTTCCACCCGATGCGCACAGCGGCCTCCGCCACCTGCGCATCATTGCCGCGATCCGGAAAAATTTCCGCCGCTCCGCCGGGCGCGGCCTCAAGCCACCACGCGGCCCTCGGCTCCCACCGCCACTTCGGCGAAACGGTCAGGCGCGTCTCCCGGAGCCGCGCGATGCCGCGCTTCAGGTCGGTGTTGGAGTTGTCGAAGATCGTGTCGAAGTGGTAGGCGCCGGCGGCGGCCGAGAACGTGTGCGCGTCACCGACATAACGCCACTCGCCGTCGACTGCGACGCGGGCCTCGTGGTCAAATTTTTCGCCGTCCACCGTCTGGCTGGAAAAATACCGCGTGCCCTCCGCCGCGATCGCGAGATGGGAATCCGTGCGCGCGCCCGCCACCTTGTGGATGATCAACACGTCGAATCCCCCGCGCGCAAAGCCGCTGTCGGCCGGCGCCGTGTGGCTCAGCACGACGTTGTGCTTCATCCCGATCGCTTCCTGTAGGCGCACGCTCGTATCCCACGCCGGTAGCGACGCCATTACCTCCGCAACAATATCCGGCGGCAACCCCGCCAACGGATCGTTGCTCGGCGCGGCGGAGGTCTGCCCAAACGCCGCGACCCCGAAGAGGGAAATCGCCGCCACCGCCGCCGGAACTGTTCGGCGCAAATCGATCACGAGGGCGGGGAAAAAAGGAGACTCACGTTTGGGTGGGGCGAAAAGGGCGCAGGAGTCAGGGAGGCGCGTCGGGTTAGACAACGAAAAAGGCAGCCACCTCGCGGGAGCTGCCTTGGGCGCGGGCGGACGCGACCGAAATATCATCCGCCACTACGCGGCGCGGAATCGCGGCGGCGCCGCATCTCGTCCTGAATCTGCCGATAAAGCGCGCGCTGCGTCTCCATCAAATCCTTCTGCTGCGCCTGCAATTTTTCGAGGATCACCTTGCGCTGCTCGGCCGTCGCGGTCGCGAGCTGCTCGATCATTTTCTGGCGGGCGGCGAGCACGGCGTCGCGCTGCGCGCCCAGTTGGGCTTGGAGGCTCTTGACGTCGGTCGCGGGCTTCGCGGTTGCCTGACTCGCGTTCTCCGCCCCGGACGCCGCCACCCCGGCCAGAAGGCCGCAGGCGAGGAACAGGGATTTGAGGGAGGACTTCATCGGGCGGTTCGCGTGAGCCGAACCGTTTGCATGGCATGTGCCAACGGGTAGGCGAGGATTTTAGTGACTGCTAAAAAAGGACTTAGAGCCAATCCGCGCGATGCCCCGGGCGGCCGAAAACTGGGTTTGATTCCCCGATTTCGAATTTCGACGCGCGGCCTATCCCCCATTTTCGGCCGGGGGCCGGTTCGTCTTGAGCCGATAGCGCACAACATCGCGCGACACCCCGAGGAGCCGCGCCGCCGCGGAGACGTTTCCCTCCGCCTGCCGCACCGCCATTTGGACCAGCTCGTCGATCGCCGACTCCAGCAGGAAGCCGCTCTCCGGAAACACGAAACCGCCGCGCAACCACCCCGTCCCGTCGTTCGCCGGCAGGTCGCCGCCGCCGAGCAGGTGCGCGAAGTGCAACCCGCGATCCTCGCCGAAGACGACGGCGCGTTCGACCTCGTGGGCGAGTTCGCGGACGTTGCCGGGCCAGGGATGGAGGCGGAGTCGCGCACGCCCAGCCTCGGGGATGGTGGCGGGCTTGAGGCCGTAGCGCTTGCTCACGCGCGCGAGCAGCTCCTCGGCGAGCACGACGATGTCCTCCCCGCGTTCGCGCAAGGGCGGTAGCTTTACCCGAAACAGATCGAGCCGGTGATAGAGGTCTTCGCGAAATTTCCCCGCCTGCGCCAGCACGAGGAGGTCGGCGTTGGTCGCGGCGATGATTCGCACGTCCACCGGAATCGTCTTGCTCGAACCCACGCGCCGCAGCGCGCGATCCTCCAGCACGGTGAGCAGCTTGGCCTGCAACATCAGCGGCAGGCTCGGCAACTCGTCGAGAAACAGCGTGCCGCCGTCGGCCGCCTCCATCAGGCCGATGCGCGCCGCCTTCGCGTCGGTAAACGCCCCGCGCTCGTGCCCGAACAACTCCGCCTCCGCGAGCGCCTCCGGCAACGCCGAGCAGTTCAGCTCGACGAGCGGCCCGTCCGCCCGCGGCCCCTGCCGGTGGATCCACCGCGCGATCGCCGTCTTGCCCGTGCCCGTCTCGCCCTCGATTAGGACCGGCGGCAACTGGTTGCCCAGCCGCCGATCCGCGGCGGTGATTTTCACGAGTTGTTCCTGCACCGCCGCCAGACTGCGGCCAAACACCAGCTCGGCCTCCTGCCCGCGGCGAAACTCATCCACGCGCTTCGCCTGCTGCGAGCGCCGCGCCTGCGCAAACCGCAACGGCAGCTCCTCCGGGTCGAACGGTTTCACCAGATAATCCGTCGCGCCGGCCCGCACCGCCTCCACCGCCCCCGCCACTCCGCCCTCCGCTGTCATCACGATCACGCTCGTAGTGGCGGGAAACAACCGCTCCTTCAACAGGTCCGTCCCGCGCCCGTCCGGCAGGTTCACATCGATCAGCGCCGCCTCAAACGTCAGTGACTCGATCGCGCGCCGCGCCTCCGCGACGAGCCCGACCGCGGTGACCTCGGCGCCGAGTTTTTCCAGGAACCCGGCGAGGCGTTTCCGCATCAACACTTCGTCTTCGAGCACCAGGATGCTCCAACCGGCGCAGGGGGATTTCATTGAAGCCATGAGAGTCCCGGCTCGCTAGCAGGTTCCACGCACAACGCTACCGCCAATTCTCCGGACGCGTCCAACAAAGCGCCCATCGTGTTCCCACGCGCTCCGTCCTGCGCGGCTCGTCACCGCCGTTGAGCACCGGCGGACGGGCGGGATTTTTCGCCACGCCGAATTCGCGCTTGCCAGCCTGCGACGCGCCCGGTGTGTTGGCCGGCTCTGTCAGTCCAACCACGTCTGCAACCATAACCCAACCACATCCCTCGATCGCAAGGCGGCCCTCCAGCCGACCTGTGTCTCGTCAGATACATAGATCACCATGAGCATCACCATCACGCCAAAAGACCTGCTCGATGCAGGCGTTCATTTCGGGCACCAGACCAAGCGCTGGAACCCGCGCTCGAAGCCCTTCATCTTCGACCACCGCCAGGGCATCACCATCATCGATCTGGGCAAGACCCACGACGCCCTCGTCAAGGCCTGCGCCTTCCTCGAGGAAGCCGTCGGCAACGGCGGTAACGTCCTCTTCGTCGGCACCAAGCGTCAGGCCAAGGAAATCGTCCGCGAGGCCGCCCAGGCCGCCTCCATGCCCATGGTCGTCGACCGCTGGCTCGGCGGCACGCTCACCAATTACGAGACCGTTAAGAAATCCATCGCCAAATATAAGAAATATCAGGCTATGGAGACCAGCGGCGAGATGGCCAAGCTCCCCCGCAAG
>JBEANZ010000195.1:0-4581 GCA_041165185.1 Verrucomicrobiota bacterium
CGCCGCCAGCGGCACCAGGCTCAACCAAGTGGAGTTGATCGAACGGTATCGGTGGCGATCCGGGACGCAGCCCTACATCGCGCAGCGGTGCCTCTCGGATCATCCGGACCTCGCGGACTTCGGCAACGGCACGTTGAACGTAGTCCGAATGATGACGGTCGTGCACCCGGACGGGACGATTGGCGAGTTTGCCTCCGTTTTCAAGGCCCCGACTGGTCGCTCGTTCCTCACCAACCTATGCGACGGCGCACTGTTCAGTCCGGTCGATTCGGCCCGCGGCGTCCTCCGGGAAGCCTTCACCGATTCCCTGGGCAAGCCGCTGCTCGGCAAGCATCCATTCAACGGCGCGGAGATCGTCGGCCGTCCGCTGCCGGGCTGGCGGCAGGCCGTGGAGCTCGTGTGCGCCGCCCATCGCGCCCTGGCGCACATCGCCATGATTGGCTGGGATGTCGCGTTTACCGCCGAGGGCCCCGTCTTGCTCGAAGGCAACCATGGAATGGCGATGACGCCGTTCAACTTCCCACCCAATCCGCCGCTGGGCCGCACCGAGTTGCCCGCCATTCTGAACTGGCATTTGAGGGAGAAATACGCGCGCGTCGCGCCCGCGGCCTGACGATGGTCCTTGGTTGACCGCAGCGCCCGAGTGGGTGGGCTGTGGTCCACCCTCATGCGCTCCCATAATTTCGCCGCCGGACCGGGCGCCTTGCCGGAAGTCGTGCTCGCGGCCACAGCCGAGGCAATCCGCGAGCTGCCCGGCACGGGCCAGTCGCTCCTGGGCATGAGCCACCGCTCCGGCTGGTTTCAGGGCGTGGTCGAGGAGGCGGAGAATCATTTTCGCGCCCTGTTGGCGCTGCCGCCGGATTATCACATCCTGTTTCTCCAAGGCGGCAGCACCCTGCAATTCGCGCAGATCGCGCTGACCTTGCTCCGGCGGGACGGACCCGCCGCCGACTACCTGCACACCGGTTACTGGAGCGGCAAGTCTCTCCCCGAGGCACGCGCCGTCGGCCCGGTGCGGGTCCCGTGGTCGGGCGCCGGTGGGGGATTTCGTCGCCTGCCGCGGGACGATGAACTCGTCCTCGCGGCCGATGCGCCCTATTTTCATTACGTCTCGAACGAGACTGTCGAGGGCTTGCAATTCCACCGGTTGATCGGTCGCGGCGATGTCCGGCGCGTCTGCGACATGTCGTCCGATTTCCTCAGCCGTCCGGTGGATGTTTCCCAATTCGGCCTGATCTACGCCCACGCACAAAAGAACCTGGGGCCGGCGGGGGTCACGGTGGTCGTTGTCCGCGACGACATCGTCCGTTCGGTCCCGGCGGGCCTGCCGTCGATGCTCGACTACCGCAGTCACGTGCAGGCGCGGAGCGCGCTCAACACGCCGCCGGTTTTCGCGATCTACGTGACGATGCTTGTCGCGCGCTGGCTACGCCACGAGATCGGGGGCATCGCCCAAATGGCCCGGATCAACGAGGCGAAAGCGACGCGGCTTTACCAGGCCTTGGATGCAAGCGGCGGGTTCTATCGCGGCCGCGCGGCCGTCGCGGACCGATCACTAATGAACATCGTTTTCAACCTACCCACTCCTGACCTCGAGGCGCGATTCCTCCGCGCGTCCGAGACCCGGGGGTTTTATGGCCTGGAGGGCCATCGCTCGCTGGGCGGCGTGCGCGCCTCGCTCTACAACGCGGTTACGCTGGAATCGGTCGACGCGCTCGTGGAGTTCATGCGGGAATTCCAGGCGTCCGCCCGGGAAGATACGCCCTGAAGTTCTGCTCGTAAGCCCACCCGGGGGAAACGCGGTTGAGCCGCGGCCGGAAAGGGCGGCGCCGCTTCGCCCTTGAAAACAAGCGGGGCGCGACGCCCGGAGGACCGCCACCGCACACCGATCTTGCTCATCGCGCGATCGCCGCACCTTATGGGGTTCGCCGCGATTTGACCGACCCCGCCGCGCATTGGCGCACACCGACTCGCCCCGCCCCCCTCCGCCCACACTCCATGAACTCACCCCGCATCGCATTCCTCGGCCTCGGCATCATGGGCGGCGGCATGGCGCGCCGGCTCCTTGGCGCGGGTTTTCCGCTCGCCGTCTTCAACCGCGACCGCGCCAAGGCCGACGCCCTCGCCGCCGCCGGCGCGACCGTCGCCGCCACCGCCCGCGAGGCGGCGGCGGGGGCGGACATCGTGTTCTGCATGGTCGCCGACGACGCGGCCTCGCGCGCGATGTGGCTCGGCGTCGACGGCGCGCTCGCCGGCGCCCCGCACGGCGCCATCGCCGTGGATTGCAGCACGCTCACCGTCGGCTGGGTGAAGGAACTCGCCACGGCGGCCGACGTGTGCGGCTGCGAGTTCGTCGATGCGCCGGTGACGGGCAGCAAGAATCAGGCGGCGGCGGGCGAGTTGAATTTCCTCGTCGGCGGTTCCGCGGCGGCGCTCGAAAAAATCCGCCCCACGCTCGCGCCGATGAGCCGGAGCATCACGCACCTCGGGCCCACGGGCAGCGGCGCGTTGATTAAGTTGATCAACAATTTCGTCTGCGGCACGCAGCTCGCCGCCATCGCCGAGGCGTTCGCATGGATCGAGGCGAGCGGGCTCGACCGCACCCAGGCGCTCGGCGTGCTCCTCGACGGCGCGCCCGGCAGCCCGCTCGTAAAGACCGTGACGGCGCGCATGACGGCGGGGGACTTCACGCCCAATTTTCTGCTGCGCCTGATGACGAAGGATCTCGGCTACGCCGTGCAGGAACGCGCCGCGAGCGGCGCGCCGCTCGCGACGGCGGCGGCGGCGCGGGAACTTTTTCAGCGTGCCATTGCGGCCGGCCACGGCGACAAGGACATGTCCGCCCTCGTCGAATCCTTTCGGAGTCCCTAGTCTTTCCCACGTCCTCCCCTACCCTCATGCCCCTCCCCGCTTCGGCCGTCCCCGGACCAGCTCCCACCCGCACTCGCTACCTCGTCGTCGTCTTCGCCATCGTGCTCGCGGTGGTCCAATACATCGACCGCGTCGCGATCTCGCAGGCGAAGGACGGCATCGCCAAGGAGCTGAAGTTCGACGACGGGCAGATGGGTTGGATTTTCGCGATGTTCGCGATGTCTTATGCGCTCTTCGAGATTCCGACGGGCTGGCTCGGCGACAAGATCGGCGCGCGCAAGGTCCTCGTGCGCGTCGTCCTGTGGTGGTCGTTTTTCACGGCGGCCACGGGCTGGGCGTGGAGCTACGGCTCGATGTTGGTGACGCGCTTTCTCTTCGGCGCGGGCGAGGCCGGCTGTTTTCCAAATCTCACCAAGGCGTTCAGCACGTGGCTGCCGAGGAACGAGCGCACGCGCGCGCAGGCGCTGATGTGGATGGGCGCGCGCTGGGGCGGCGCCTTCACGCCGCTGCTCGTCGTGTGCGTGATGGCGTTCGTGAACTGGCGGATCGCGTTTCAGATTTTCGCGGCGCTCGGGGTCGTGTGGGTCGTGGTGTTCTGGCGCTGGTTCCGGGACAACCCCCGCGACCACCCGAGCGTCAACGCCGCCGAGCTCGCGTTGCTCAAGGAAAACGAGGCCAACGCCTCCGGCCACGGCGACGTGCCGTGGCTCGCGCTCATCAAGCGGCCGAGCGTGTGGCTCCTCTGGGGCCAGTATTTTTGCCTGAGCTACGGCTGGTATTTCTTCGTCACGTGGCTGCCCGACTACCTCAACACCAGCGGCCGCCCGATACTCTCGAACGCCTTCCTGAGCTGGCTCGCGGGCCAGATGCAGGGCACCGTCCGCGAAGATTTGATTCAACCGATCCTGAAGGCCGTGCTCGCCGGCGTGCCGCTCTTCTTCGGCGGCTTCGGCTCGCTCTTCGCCGGCATGCTCTCGACCAAACTGATCACCGGCGGCGCGCGCGTCGTCACTGTGCGGCGCACCTTTGGCTTCATCGGTTTCGGCGGTGCCTCCGCGCTGCTGATGACTTCGTTCTATGTGAAGGATCCGCTGCTGGCGATGCTCGCGATGGGACTCGCGAGTTTCTGCAACGACCTGACCATGCCCGGCAGTTGGTCGACGTGCATGGACCTTGGCGGCAAGTTTGCCGGCACCGTCTCCGGCAGCATGAACATGATGGGCAACTTCGGCGGGATGGTCGGCCCGTGGGCGACCGGCGCGATCCTCGCCGCCACCGCCGCCGTCACGGCCACCGGCCCGACAAAAAACTGGGAACTCGTTTTCGCGATCTCGTCGGCGATCTATTTCCTTGGCGCACTCTGCTGGCTCTTCATCGATCCGGTGACGCCGCTGGAGAAGGAAGAGCACGCTTAGCCTCGGGCCCGCGCGCTCTTGAATTTTCTCCAAAAAACCGACGACGACTTCCGGAAGTAGGGCGGGGTCTGTGACCCGCCCTTTCGCGCGCTGAGTGTTCGGACCGAGGACGGGTCACAGCCCCGCCCTACTCCATCGAATCACCGCCCTAAACGATCTCCTCGATCACCTTGCCCTCGACAAACGTCAGCCGCTCGTTGCGGCCGAGGTGCGGGTAGGTCAGCGTGTGCTGATCGAGGCCGAGTTGGTGCAGGATGGTCGTGTGGATGTCGCGGAAGTGGTGCGGCTGCTCGAT
>JBEANZ010000196.1:0-5144 GCA_041165185.1 Verrucomicrobiota bacterium
TGTTCGGCGACGTAGCTCGTGAGGCCGGGACAAAGGTAACCAGTGCAGGTGCAGATGAGGAGGGCGTCGAGTTGCGCGGGTTTTGTTTTCGACTCGTCGAGCGCGGCGAGGAGCGCGTGGCCGGCGAGGCGCGGGGCCTCGGCGCGAAAGGCGGTGTTGAGCTCGTCGGCGGTCCGTTCAAAAACGCGATCGAGGTCGGGCATCGCGAAGTGGCGCGTGGCGATGCCGTGGTCGCCGCGGAGGATTCCGTGGAGGAGCAGACGGGAGCGACGCGAGAGGCGCGCGAGCACGCCGGAGCGTTGGGCGATTTCCCAGCACTCGGGCTGCGTGAAACGTTGCGACGGGACGGCGGTGGCGAGGGCGTGGAGATACATTTTTCAGTGGAGCGCCGCGTAGAGCGGACGCAGCGGGAGGAGCGGCGACCGCGCGAGCGTGGCGAAGAATCGCTGGCGCGGCGGCGCGTGAAGGAACGGATGGAGGAGACTCGCCACGCGCAGCCGCCGACGGAAACGACGGTCGAGCGCACCGCGCACGGCGGCGACGGTGTCGGGCCACGGCGCCTCGCCGCGCGAAAACGCGCGCAGCGGATCGAGGGCGAGTTCGGCGGATTGGAAGGCCATCGCCATGCCGTTGCCGGTGAACGGCGGAATCATCGCACAGGCGTCGCCGAGGCGGAGGGGCTCGTCGGCGGCGACGTGGACGCTCGCGTCAAACGCGAGCGCGGCCACGGCGGAGAACGACGTGGCGTCGAGGGACGCGGCGGCGAGTCGGTCGGCGAGGGTCGTGAGGCCGGCGGCGCGGAGGTAGGCGAGCAAAAGGCCGTTGCCGGTGGCAGCGAGCGTGCGCACGCGGAACAGGCCGCAGACATTGACGGTGTCAGGAGCGACGCGCGCGAGGCCGACGTAGCAGTCGTCGCCGAGGTGCAACTCGAGGTCGTGTGCGAGCGGGAGGGCCGACGCGTGGAGCTTCAGGCCCAGCCACTCGGGTTGGCCGCGGCGGCGACCGTTGGCGAACACGCGGCCCGCGCGTGGCGGCGCGTCAGCGACGCGCGTGTGCGTGTGGAGGACGCCGCCGGCGTCGACAAACGCGGCGGCGAGGCGGGCGTCGAGCGTGTGGCGACTGAGCGCGAGCGCGGGGGAGGGGAGGCGTTGCACGCGGACGGGCGTGGCGGAGTCGCCGTGAAACCACGCCGCTTCGTGATGGCGCTGTGCGTCGGAAAAAATCGGCGCGAGCCCGAGGCGCGCGATCGTGGTGGGGGCGAGGCCGGTGATGAACTCGCCGCAGACGCGGTGCCGCGGATAGTTGCCCGCCTCGAAGATCGTCGTGGGCACGTCGGCGCGGCGCAGCGCGAGGCCGAGCGACAGCCCCGCGAGACCGCCGCCCACGATCTCGATCGGTGCGGGGGCGATCATGGCCGGCGCGTCGCGACGAGGCGGTAGGCGCCGAAGACGGTGGTCGCGCCGCGCACGTCCCACTGCGGTGGCGCGAGGCCGAGGGCGGCGGGGAGTTCGTCGGCGAGGAAGCCGGCGGCGATGCTGACGTGGCCGTCGTGGCGCGTGACGCGGTTGGCGCCGAAGCAGCGGGCGGCGACGGCGAAGAGAAGTTGCGCGGGGCGGCTGCGTTTGGGTTCGCTGGCGAGGACGAGGCGGGCGGAGTGGCGGAGTTTTTCGCCGAGGGCGGCGAGCTCGGCGCCGGTGAGATGGTGGAGGAGGAGGTTGCCGATCACGGCCGCATACGCTCCGTAGCCCGTGAAGTTTCTCAAATCGCACGAGTGCCACGCGTGCGCGGTGGAAAGCGCCGGCGGGCGCGCACGAAAATCGAGGCCGTCGGCGACGGCGCCGCGCGCGGCGAGGCGCGCGAGCAATTCGCCGGTGCCGGCGCCGAGTTCGAGGGCGCGTTCGCCGGGGCGCAGGAGCGGCGGCAGCGTGCGCGCGAACCAGCGGTGGTTGCCCATGAGGCGGTTGATGACGCGCAGATCGCGGCGGCTGGCGCGGGCGTCGGGGTGGTCGGGCGGGAGCGAGTCGAGCAGCTCGGGCGTCAGCGTGCGGGTCATCAGGCGAGAGGAATGTTGCCCGCGCGCAGGCGAGTGTCCAGAGTGCGCGCCAGATTCATGAGCAAGTCCACGCATCCGGTTGATCTCATCGCGGCGGCGGCGCGCAAATTCCCGCGCCGGCCGTCGTGGGACGAGTATTTCATGGCGACGGCGGTGCTGATGGCGTCGCGTTCGAACTGCGAGCGGTTGCACGTCGGCTGCGTGATCGTGACGGGCGGGGCGCGGAAAAACCGCCTCGTGGCCGCCGGCTACAACGGCTACCTGCCCGGCACGCCGCACGTCTCGCGGTTGCGCGACGGGCACGAGCAGGCGACGGTGCACGCGGAGCAAAACGCCATCGCCGACGCCGCGCGGCGCGGCAGCTCGGTCGAGGGCTGCGCGGCCTACGTCACGCACTTCCCGTGCATCAACTGCGCGAAAATCCTCGCGGCCGCCGGTATCGCCGAGGTGCGCTACCGCGCCGACTACCACAACGATCCGCTCGTCGCGCCGCTGCTCGCGGACGCCGGCGTGACAATCTTGAAACTCTAGGCGCGCGCGCCGGCGCACGTGTTTTCCCGTTTTCGTCTCCGTCCTTCCTCCATGCGCGAACGCCCCTCCGCTCCCACGGCCTCCCTCGCCGGCCAGCTCCTGCTCGCGCACCCGGCGATGCGCGATCCGAATTTTCGGCGCAGCGTCGTGCTCATGTCGGCGCACAACGCCGAGGGCGCGATGGGCGTGGTGCTCAACCGGCCGCTCGGCAAACGCCTCGGCGAACTCAACGGCGACTTCGCGCTCGGCGCGTTGGCGGGCGTGCCGGTGTTTCAGGGCGGCCCGGTGGACACGGAGCGGTTGCTGCTCGCGGCGTGGCAGGCGCGGGACGACGGGTTTCGCCTGCACTTCGGCGTGGAGCCGGAAAAGGCGCTCGAGCTCGCCCACGACGCCCGCGCGGAAGTGCGCGGGTTTCTCGGCTACGCGGGCTGGTCGGCGGGGCAGCTCGACAACGAGATGAGCCACCGCACCTGGCTCGTGGCGGACGTGCCGGAGGATTTGCTCACGCACGCCTCCGACGTCGCGCTCTGGCGCCATGTCGTGCGCGGGCTCGGGCCGGATTGGCGGCTGCTGGCCGACGAACCGGACGAGCCGGAACTCAATTGAGCGGCGCGTATTTCGGTGACGCGGGCGCGGAAAATTTTTCGCGCGCACGCGGCGGAGAACTATTCCGTTGACAGTGCCGAGGCCCACCTCTGTTTTCGCGCGTTTTATGAAAGTCGTTTCCTCCATCAAATCCGCCAAGAAGCGTCACCCGGCCTGCCAGGTCGTGCGTCGCAAGGGCAAGATTTACGTCATCAACAAGGTCGAGCCGCGTTACAAGGCGCGCCAAGGCTGATTAGCCCATTTCCACGATGAAACCCGAAGGCCATCCCGTCATGAACAACGTTTGCTACCTCGATATCGGGACCGGCAAGCGTTTCCTCACCAAGTCCACCATGAAGTCCGCCCGCAAGGAGACGATCGACGGCGTGGAGTATTCCGTCATCATCCGCGATGTGACGATGGACTCGCATCCCGCCTACACCGGCGAAAAGCGTCTGGTCGACACCGCCGGCCGCGTCGAGAAATTCACCTCGAAGTTCAAGCGCAGCACCGCGACGAAGTAAGCGCCGCGCGCCGTTTTCGGCCGTGTCCCTCCGAGCCCGCCAACTATGGCGGGCTTTGTTTTTGACGCGCCCCGCGACGCCGCTCTGAGTCCCCGCCCTATGCGAATCCGCGCCTTCCAAGGTCTCGTCCCCACGCCCGCCGCCGCGTCCGAAGTCGCCTGCGTGCCCTACGATGTCGTCAACACCGCCGAGGCCGCCGCGCTCGCCGCCGGCAAACCGCACACGCTCCTCCGCGTCGACCGCGCCGAGATCGATCTCCCACCGAAAACCGATCCCTACAGCGAGGCCGTCTACGCGAAGGCGCGGGAGAACTTCCTCGCCCTCCAACGCGCCGGGGTGCTCGTGCGCGAGCCCGAGCCGTGCCTCTACATTTACCAGCAGCAGATGGGCACGCACATCCAGCGCGGGCTCGTGGCCGGCTGTCATGTTGACGACTACGACGCCGAGCTCATCAAGAAGCACGAGAAGACGCGGAAAGACAAAGAGGACGACCGCACGAAGCTCATCGACACGCTGAGCGCCGACACCGGCCCCGTTTTCCTCACGTATCGTGACAACGCCGCGGTGACCGCGCTCGTCAACGCGAAGACCAAGGAGAAGCCGCTCCACGATTTCACCGCGCCCGACGGCATTCGCCACACGGTGTGGCGCATCGCGGGCGGCGCGGAGTGGGTGAAGGCGTTTGGCGCCGTGCCCGTGACCTACATCGCCGACGGTCACCATCGCGCCGCCAGCGCCGCACGCGTCGCGCGACTCCGCCGCGAGCGTAACCCGCAGCACACCGGCGCCGAGGACTACAACTGGTTCCTCTGCGTGCTCTTCCCCGCGAGCGAATTGAAAATTCTCCCCTACAACCGCCTGGTGCTCGACCTCCACGGCCTCACGCCGGAAGCGTTTCTGGCGAAGGTGAAATCGCTCTTCGGCCTGCGGGAAAACGCCGCGCCATCACCCGCCGCCGTCGGCGAGGTAAGCATGTATCTCGGCGGCAAATGGTATGGCCTGCGCTGCACCGCTGACGCCAACGCCGACCCGGTTTCGCGCCTCGATGTGAGTGTGCTGCAGGACAAGTTGCTCGGCCCCGTCCTCGGCATCGCCGACGTGCGCACGAGCAAGCGCATCGATTTTGTCGGCGGCATCCGCGGCCCCGGCGAACTCGTGAAACGCGTCGACGCCGAGGGCGGCGTGGCGTTCTCGATGTTTCCGGTGACGCTCGCGCAGCTCATGGACATCGCCGACGCCGGCCAAATCATGCCGCCGAAGAGCACGTGGTTCGAGCCGAAGCTCCGCTCCGGCCTCGCGATCCACACATTCTAATTGGTCTGCCGTGGCACGGGCGTCTTGCCCGTGGGTTCGGGGACGAGCGGGCGTGCGGCCTTGTTCGTCCACGGGCAGACGCCTGTGGCACTCAAGTCGCGGTCCGACTGATCTCACTTCCTGTTGCACCCTCTGGC
>JBEANZ010000197.1:0-8011 GCA_041165185.1 Verrucomicrobiota bacterium
TGATCGCGTTGGCGAGGCTCTGACGCATCTGGGGCGGCATGCGGCCGTAGAGGAGCGCTTGATCGCACGCGTCGATGAGCGCGATGGTGTTGCCGGCGAGCGTGGTGAACGACGAGGTGTCGACGGGGAAGTCGGCGCCGGGGTTCGAGAGGATTTGCCAGAAGAGATTGCCGCGGAGCACGGACTCGGTGGGGCCGTAGATCTGAAACTCGGGGCCGAAGAGATCCGGCGAGCGCGGGATGTGGTAGAACGGCGAGTAGAACCCAAACACCGAGTTCGGCGCGAGCGGCGTCTGGCTCATGCGCGAGAAGGTCCACGGCTGCACGTTTGTCGGCGAGATGGAGCCGCCGAACGCGCGCACGAACGCGGCGGCGGCGAAGAGATGGTCCTTGAGCCGGCCCGCGTTGACGGAGGCGACGTCGTCGCGCGCCTCGGCGTCGGTGAGGATGGCGCGGACGACGGCCTGCAAGTCGCCGCGCACGCCGGCGCCGTTATTGGCGAACACGGCGGAGATGCGCGCGATGTAGGCCTTCGAGGGGTTGCTCTTCACGAGCGCGCGGATGAGCCGCGTGGAGACGAAGGGCGCGATATTCTGGTGGCGGAAGAGCCAGTCGAGCACGCCGGTCATGTCCTGCTCGGCGGTCTGGCCGGCGGGAAGCGTGAGGCCGACGAGCACCTTGGCGCGGGGATCGTGGTTCTGCTGGTGCGCGACGAGCGGGCCGGAGAAATTTTCCCAGTTGTTGGCGTTCGGCCCGGGAAACGTCCAGCCGGTGAGCGCGAGCGCCACCTGTTGCACGGTGAACTGATCGTAGGCGGCGATGGGGTTGTTCTGCGCATCGACTTCGCGGCTGCCGTCCGAGTTGAGTTTGTAGAGGCCGATGGTGAAAAGCTGCATGAGTTCGCGGGCGAAGTTTTCGTTGGCGGCGCTGACGCCCATGGGCTTGTTGCTGTTCGCGAGGTCGAGGTATTTCCCCATCTGCGAGCTGTGGGAAATCTCGTCGAGCAGCGTGCGGTAGTTGCCGAATGCGTTGCGGCTGAGGATTTGCAGGTAGGGCACGAGCTCGTCCGGGTAGATGTTCTTGTTCGCCGAGATCACGATGATCTGGCCGAGCGCGTAGCTCACACGCTGGCGGAGCTGGTCGGGCGCGGTGGTGATGCGACTGAGATATTCCGACTGCACGGTGCTCATCATCATGCCGCCGGGATTGTTGATCGGCGTCTCGGGCAGGGCGAACTGCTCGTCGAGCCACGCGGTCACGCCGATGGCTTTGACTTTCGCGAGTTCCGCGGGCGTCGGGCCATACGCGGCCTGTTCGAGGAAACGGCCGGCGGCGAGATTCGGCGTGCCCTGGCTCGCGCCGCCGCCGGGCGGCTGCGTGAGGATGAGCGTGGCATTGGCGCCGGCGGCGGCATTCGCGACGCTCGTGGCGCGGATCGTCACGCTCGCCGGATTCGGCACGGAGAGCGGAGCGGAATAGAAACCGGAAGCGGAGATGGTGCCGACGGCGGAGTTGCCGCCGACGAGGGTGTTGACGCTCCACGTGACCGCGGTGTTCGCGGCGCCCGTCACGCTCGCGGAGAATTGTTGCGACTGGCCCGCCGTGACCGAGGCCGAGGTGGGCGTGATCGCGACGACTGGCGGAGGTGGGGGCGAAACGGTGACGGCGGCGAGAGCGGAGACGATGGCGTCGGCGATGCTCGTCGCGCGCACGGTGACGGTCGCGGGAATCGGCACGGCGGCGGGCGCGGTGTAGAGGCCCGCGCTGGAAATCGTGCCGACGGTGGCGTCGCCGCCGGCGAGGTTGTTCACGCTCCAGGTGACGCCGGTGTTGGACGTGCCGCCGACAGTCGCGGAAAATTGCCGCGTCGCCGCGACGACGACGGACGCGCTCGTGGGATTCAGCGCGACGGTGACGGGCAGCGGCGCGGTGATCGCGAGATTGACCGAGGAACTCGTCGTGCCGCCGAGGCCGGGATTGACGACGGTGATCTTGACGCTCGTGCCGGCGAGCGCGGCGGCGGCGGTGCCGGTGGCCTTCAGGCTCGTCGAGGAAACATACGTCGTCGCGAGCGGCGCGCCGCCGAACTGCACGACGGAGCTCGCGTTGAAATTCGAGCCGTTGAGCGAAAGGTTGAAACTGCCCGCCGGCACCGCGTTCGGCGATGCGCCCCAGAGCCACACCTGCGGTTGCGTGATGGTGAGCGCGACCTCGCCGAATTTCGCCGGGTAGGCGGTGCTCGTCGCGCGCACGGCGACGACGTTGTTGGCGGGGACGGCGACGGGGGCCTTGTAGAGTCCGGTGGCGGAGACGGTGCCAAACGTCGCATCGCCGCCGGCGACACCGTTGACGGTCCACGTGACGGTGCTCGGCGAGAGCGGCACGTAGGCCGAGAGCTGGCGCGTGGTGCCGCGTTCGAGCGTGCCGTTGCTGTAAACGGTGATGGACTGCGCGCGCGCGGCGCAGAACGAGAGCGCCACAAAGGCGAAGGCGAGGAGGCGTTTGATCAGGATCATGAGAGGAGGAGCGGGGCGGCGAAGAGATGGCGGTGCGGAAACTTTTGCGCGGCCCGGGCCGGGGCCTTGGCGGGGGAATTCGCCGCGCGCTGGCCCGTCGCGAATTGGCCGCCGGCGGCGACGCCGCGAACACACGCGCGAACGCACTCGCACGCGCACGCACCGTCGCACCGCTGCGGCGCGAGGTGGCCCGCGGGATGCGCAGCGCGAAGCTCGCGCGCGGCGTCGGATTGGCTAGGGCGGGGCAGGCACATTCTGCCCTGCATTAACCGAAGCGGCGGCAACTATTACGCGGCCTGTGAAAAAACTTTCAGGGCGGGATGATCCAAACCGGGCTCCACGCGGTTTCCGGTCGGTAGCCGCAAAGGTTTGGGAGCCCCGAAGGGGCGAAAAGTTGAAAGCCCCGGGTAACGCCCTGGGCAATGTCCCCACGAGAATCAAAGCCCTGAGAGGGCGAAACCCGACGAGGGTGTCGCCCCTTCAGGGAGAAGAATTTTTTCAATTCCGATTCCCAGGGCGTTGCCCCACTGCCGTTGAATGAGCGGAGAATTCCCGCCGCCACGATGCCTTGCACGCCGGAGGCGTGCCAGAAAGTAGCCGGGGGTTGAGGCACGAAACCCCCGGTATTCGTCCGTCCTCCGATGCACCCCGGAGCGGGTGCCAGAAACTCTGGTCGGCGCACCTTTCTGGCATCCCTTCAGGATGCTCGATCAATAACAAGGGCACCGGGGGTGTCGCCGCAACGGCTCAACCCCCGGCTACTTTCTGGCACACCTCCGGTGTGCAAACACGCCCGGCCGGCAGAACCGCCGCGCCCCGGAATCCATAGTTCAATGGCCGTGGGGCGTTGCCCTGGGCTATCGACTTGCGCCCCTTCGGGGCTTCTGGGCGGGCGGCCTTCGACCCACTGCAAACCGCGAGGAACGAAGGTTCGGCTTCATTCGCGACATGAATTCCCAGAGCCTCTGGTGTCCGTTTTTTCCGATCAATCCACGAACACTTCCGCGATCGCCCACCAGCCTTCGGCGCGGTCGGCGGTGGTTTTCACGATCACGTAGCGGCCGCGCGTCTTCGCCGGGAAATCGATCACGGTGCGGTTGCGTTGGCCGCTGCCGGTCACCACGGACTTGCCGGGTTTCGCGGGGTCGTCCGTCACGAAGACTTCGTAGCGCTCCGGAAAATCGCCGGTGCGGCCCGTCTCATCCAACGTGAGGCGGGTGAGCGGACGCGCGCGGCCGTAGTCCAATTCGATCCATTGGCCGATGGTCGCGGGGACGCGCCACGTCGTCTCGGTTTTTCCGTCGACGAGATTTTTCGCGGTGGGCGTCTCGGCGGAGACGCGAACCTTCGGCGCGCCGGCGAGATTCGCGGCGATGCAGTCGGCGGCTTCCTTCGCGGCGAGGCCGAGGGCCTTGTCGGCCTGGAGTTTTTCGGCGAGGGCGAGGGCGTCCTTGTCGGCGGCGCGATTGAGGAGGGCGACGACGCGTTTTTTCTCGGCGACGTCGGTCGTGGCGCCGAGGAGCGGGGCGATGAGCGCGGTCTGCGCGGGCGTCCAAACCTCGCGCGTGCGCTCGAAGTCGCGGAGCGCGGCCTGTTGCGCGGTGGTGCTGGCTGCGACGACGGACGCCTTGGCGGCGACGGTGACGAGCTGGGCGTGCGCGGTGCGATCGGGCCAGCGGGCGAGCGTGGCGGCGGCGGCCTTGGCGATGTCGGAGTTGGTGCCGAGGGCGAGGCGCAGGGCGGCGTCGGCGCTGTCCTTGCCGCCGAGGCGCGGGAGCGCGGGGATGAGGCGCTGCGCGACGGTGGGCGTGGTTTTTTCGAGCAACGCGAAGATGGGCGCCGCGCGTTTCGCGGCGTCGGGGTTGCGGAGCGTGATGGTGACAAGCGCGCGGAGGGCCTTGGTTTCCTCGGCGGGGTCCTTGGCGTTGGCGACCCAGTCGAGGACGAACGCCTGCTCGGTCGCGGGAGCGAGTTCGCCAAACGCACCGATGGCCGCGGCGCGCACGGGCGCGGAAGTGTCGAGGCGGCAACTGCGCAGGAGCGGCAGGCCCTCGGTGAGGTTGCGCAACGCGATCTGCTCGAGGAAGACGACGCGCTGCGTGGGCGTGCCCTTGTCAGCGCCGGCGAGGATCGCGGCGTCGACGCCGGGGCCTTTCAGGCGAGCGAGGGCGGCGCGGGCGAGCTTGGCGTCGGCGGTGTTGTCGCCGGCGATGAGGCGGGCGAGGACCTGGGCGAGTTCGCCGCTGCCGGGCAGGCGGCCGAGCGCGGTGATGGCGGCGGCGCGGACGGTGGGCTCGGCGTGAGTGGTGCCGGCGACGACGGCGAGCGTGGCGGCGGCATTTTCGCGGCGGCCAAACGCCGTGAGCACGGCGGCCTGCGTGGGCGCATCCCACGCGGCGAGACCGCCGGCGAGCACGGGAATAAGGCCGGGCGCGCGCGAGGCGAAGATCGATTCGAGGGCGGCTTCCTTGAGCGACCAATCGGCGCCGGCGAGCGTGGCGGTGATGCGGTCGGCGGCCTTGTCGGGCTCGAGGTCGAGGAGCGCCCGGAGGGCGCTGGCGCGGCGGTGGACGGGCTGCGCGGGGTCGTTTTGGATTTCGGCGTAGAGCGCGGCGGCGGCGATGGCGGGCAGGGTTTTCGCGAGGGCGAGCTGCGCCTCGGTGGTCGCGGCGGTGGCGGCGGGTGCGGCGCGCAACGCCTCGAACGCCGCCGTGGTCCCGATCTGGCCGAGCGCGGTGGCGGCGGCAGCGGCGGTCGCGGCATCCTGATCGGCGAGGAGCGTGCCGAGGGCGGTGACGGCGGCGGCAGATTTCCGCTGGGCGATCGAGTCGATGAGGCCGAGGCGCGTGCGACCGGTCGCGGTGCGGAGCGCCTCGACGAACAGCGCGTCGATCTCGGCGCTGCGGACGGGCTCCAGCGCGAGACGCGCAAAGTCCGACTCGGCCGGATCAGCGAGGAGGGGCGAGAGGGTTTTCAGCGCGGCGGGATTCGGCGCGGCGTCGAGCGCGAGGAGCAGACCGAGGCGCTGGGCGGCGGCCTGGCGCGCGGCGAGCGAGGCGTCGGCGCGCTTGAGCAGATCGACGAGGCGGGCCTCGAGCGCGGCGAGCTGCTTCGGGTCCTTGCCGGCGGCGTTGAGCTCGCGGTCGAACGCGGTGAGCGCGTTTTGGTCGCCGGAGAAATCGAGCTCGGGCAACGGCACGGCGGCGAGCGGCGGCAATGGCGGGAGCGGGGTGTTGGGAGGACGCGGGGCGGCGGGCGCGGCCTTGGCGGACGCTGCGGCGGTGGCGGCCGGGGCGGATTTCTTGTCGCCGGCGGCGGCGGGCGCGGGGGATTTTTTTTCCGCGGCGGTCTTGTCGGCGGGTTTCGCGGCGGGGTCGTCCTTGAAGGCTTCGGTGAACGCGGCGGTGTTGCAGCCGGCGACGAACGCGCCCGCGACGAGCGCGGAGGCGGCGAGGAGCGCGGCGGGAGTGGAGGGGAAAATTTTCAAGCTCATGGATCGGGCGGGCGGGTTGGGCGGGCGGGCGGCGGCGGGTGCGTTTCTCAGAGCAACGCGTAGGGCGCGCGGCGCGGGCGATCGAGGAGGCGGCTGGCGAGCGGGTCGCCGAGGATTTCCTCCTTCACGGGATCCCATTTGACGGCGCGGCCGAGTTTTTCGGCGATGCCGCTGAGGTGGCAGACCGTCGCGGTGCGATGGCCGATCTCGACGTCGGTGATGGGGCGTTGGCGCGTGCGGACGCAGTCGAAAAAATCGCTCTCGTGGTTGTCGCTCACGTAGAGGTGCGTCTCGTCGCCCCGCAGCGGGCGCGCGACGAGCGACGCGGGATCGGTTTCGAACTCGTCGTTGCGCGAGACCTTCACGGTCCCCTTGGAGCCGAAGAACTCGATCATGAATTTCTGGCCGTCCTCGTAGCGCTCGACGCGCACGCCGTTGGCGTAGACGTGGGTCTGGTAGGGCGCGCCCTCGAAACCTTTCGGGATAAACTCAACGGGACCCGAGTCGTCCATGCCGAGCGCCCACTGGATGATGTCGAAGTGGTGCGCGCCCCAGTCGCCGTTTTTGCGCGCGCCGTATTCGAGGAAGCAGCGCCAGCCGCCGCCGTAGTCGCCGCGGATGCGGCGCTCGTTGTAGGGGCGCCACGGCGTGGGCCCGAGCCAGCGATCCCAGTCGAGATCGGGCGGGATGGGTTGCGCGGGGAGCGGGAGCGCGAGCGGGAATTCGCCGAGGCGGGTGCGGATTTTTTTGATGTCGCCGATGAGGCCGTTGCGCACGAGCTCGGCGGCCTTGCGGAAGGAGCTGTTGGAACGCTGCTGCATGCCGGACTGAAAAATGCGGCCGTGCTGGCGCGCGGTCTCGACGAGCACGCGGCCCTCGCGGACGGTGAGCGTGATGGGTTTCTCGACGTAAACATCCTTGCCCGCGAGCATCGCGGCGCGCGCGATCGCGGCGTGCCAGTGGTCGGGGGTGGTGACGAAGACGGTGTCGATATCGTCACGCGCGAGGAGTTCCTCGTGGCGGGCGTAGACGTCGACGCCCTTGGCGGTGCCGGAGGCTTTGTCGTTGCCGTAGTATTTCTCGATGCGGTCGCGGGCCTTGAGGGCCTTGGTGCGCCACACGTCGCACACGGCGACGACGCGGCAATCGTCACGCGGAAGGAGGGTGCCGAGGTGGGCGCCGCAGATGAGGCCGTTGCCGACCATGCCGACGGTGAGGCGGTTGCTCGGGGCGCTCTTGCCGAAGAGCGAGGCGGGGAAAAAATTCGGCGCGACGCCGTAGGCGAGGACGCCGGCGAGGCCGCGTTGGAGGAGGGTGCGACGGGTGAGCGGAGCGGGAGCGGGGAGCGACATGGGAGGAGCGGGGTGGACGCGAGCGAGCCGGGAAAAGGAAAACGTGCCGAGCAAAAAGGGGGCGCGGCGCGGTCGTGGGAAGGACGGAGGGGGCGGCGGCCCCGCCCTAAATTCGTAGCGCGCCGTGAGTGACGAGCGCGCAAGACGGTGCGGCGAGGGCCGCGCCGATTTCCGGGTGCGCGTGGCAGAAGATTTCCACGTCGGTTTCGTGCATCACGAAAAACGCCGTCGACAGCGCGTCGGCGAGCGCGCCCGTCGGGGCGAGGGACCAGGCGCGTTGGGTGCGCGCGGCGGGGGCGCCGGTGCGCGGGTCGATGAGGTGCGCGCCTTGCACGGCGGTGCCGGAGCCGCTCAGCGCGGCGTGCGTGAGCGCGAGCGTGCGGCGCGCGGCGCCTTCGCCGAGCGCGAGCGTCCAGCCGGGGGCGTCGGGCGGCGCGGCGAGCGCGAGCGCGGTGCTGCCGCCGCTGTTGAGGCACGCGGCGGGGAATCCCCACTCGCGCAAGACTTCGCCCATGCGGTCGAGCGCGAAGCCTTTGCCCACCGCGCCGAGATCGAGGGCGAGGCGCGTGGCGCGCGAGGTGATCGTGTGCGTGGCGGGATCGAGCGTGAAGGGGAGCGCGTCGGGGGCGAGGTCGGGCGGGCGCGCGGAGG
>JBEANZ010000198.1:0-6554 GCA_041165185.1 Verrucomicrobiota bacterium
TCCCGGGGAGCGCCTGCGTCCCGCAGGCTGCCTGCGGCGTCTCGCCGCGGGCAGCGGAGGCGGCGGCGGGACGCCGACGCCAGCACGCGGGACGCGTGCGCTCCCCGGGAAGAATCGGAACTTCGGCGAGCGGGAGATTTTTCACGGTTTCAGGGGAGCGGCTTGGGTCAGTTTCACCGGCGCGATCGGCACGGGCACGAATTCCCGCGCGACCGTGCCGTCGGTGGTGTTGAGGAGGCGCACGCGGCCGTCTTCACCGGCGGCGGCGAGGCGCTGGCCGTCGGGAGAGAAGGCGAGCGCGTAGATCGCGCTGGCGAATTTCGCCGCGGCGAGGCGCGTCGCGCCGTCGGTGGTGAAGCGCTCGATCTCGGTTTTTTCCTCCTTCGAGTAGGCGCTGGCGATTTTGTCGGCGTAGGCCTTGAGCAGCAGGGCGGGAATTTCGGTGGCGTGTTCGCCAGGGAAAAGATGCACGGAGCCCTGGCCGTTGTAGCTGCTGGCGGCGGCGATGAGCTTGCCGTCGGCGCTGTAGGCGACGGCGAAGATGCGGCCTTCCATCGCGGGGAATTTGCGGAGGAGATTCGCGTTGTCGCCGATGCGGCGCTTGGTCTTGCGGAAAATTTGGTAGAGCGCGGGCACGCCGTCGGCGCCGCCGATCACGACTTCGTCGCGGCCGGGGCGGAGGGCGACAGAGTGCAGGCCCCCGCGGAGCGCGCCGGGCGTGATGGAGGAGATGTTGTCGATGAAGCGCTGCGTCTCGACCTCGGTGAGCTTGGTGCTCATGTCCCGGCCGACGGAGATGAGGTGCGCGCCGTCGCGCGTGAAGACGGTGTCGAGCACCCAGTCGCTGTGCGATCCTTGCTGGAGGATTTCCTCGCCGGTGGCGGCGTCGATGGCGCGGACGTTGTTGTCAGGGCAACCGAAGGCGACGCGCTTGCCGTCGGGCGACCAGCTCACGCCGTAGACGGTGTCGAAGCCGACGGGCACGGAGACGGTGAGTTTGCGCGCGGCAAGATCCCAGATTTGCACTTCGCCCATGCGCGCGGGCAGGCCGCCGGCGACGGCGAGGCGCGTGCCGTCGGGCGAGAAGCGCACCGACTCGATGCGCTCGGAGAGCCCGACGAGACGCGCGACGAGCCCGGAGCCGTCGGCCTTGTGCAACAACACCTCGTGAAACCCCGCAACCGCGAGCAGCGTGCCGTCGGGAGAATAGGCGAGCGACGTAATCACCGGCGAACGCGAGTAGGTGGGCGGGTGCTCGGCGTCGATGCGCTGGACGGCGTTGGCGGGCGTGTCGTCGAGCGCGCCTTCGGCGATCCAGCGGACGATGAGGGTGCGGTCCGTATCAGGGAGCGGAGGCTTTCCCTTGGGCATGTCGGCCTCGTCGCCGTTGGGCGTGATGGCGAGGATGAGGCCGCTGTGCGCGGGATCGCGCGCGACGACGGCGGGGGCGTTGCTTTCGCCGCCGGCGAGCAGGCGCTTGAAATCCGTCATCACGTAGCCGCCCTTCGCTTTCGCGGGCTGGTGGCAGCCCTGGCACTGCGCCTGGAAGATGGGGCGGATTTGTTTCCAGTAGGAGACCGGCGCGTTGGGATCGGGCGGGGCGTTGGTCGCGGGCGGCGCGGCGAAAATCGCGCCGACGGCGAACGCGAGCGAAGTGAGGGACGCGAGAGCGAATGGGCGCATCGGGCGAGAAAGGGGTGCGGCCAGCGCAACGCGCACCCACGGCGGCGGCAACGGAATTTTTCCCCGCCGCGAAATCCACGCCGCGCGCCACGCACCGCGTGCGCCTCAGCGCACGAGCCGCGCATCGTAAGTGCGTGCGAGCCACGACGGCGGCACGGGGACGACGCAGATGTTCAGCGAGCGGCCGTTTTCCGAGAGCATCGCCGACTGGATTTCGATGCGCGTGCTGTCGGCGCTGAACGTCGGGTGCTGGTGATCCTGAGCGGTGGTCTTGTGGCCGTTGTCGGAGAGCAGGACGGTTTCGCCGGTGCGGCGGTCGATGAGCCAGAGGCGGTATTGGAAATCGTCCATCACGGCCCAACGCCCGTCGGGCGAGCCGTTGACATGCCACGCCGAGCGGCCCGGGTCGCCGAAGGGGACTTGGCCGGCGATGCGCATCTCGCGCGTGCGCAGATTCACGATCGCGAGGCCGGTCGGATGATCGCCGGTGCCGGCGGGGCCCCATGACTGCGTCGGGTCGCCTTCGGTGTTGCCGCCGCGGCCGGCGCGGGGCGCGGCGCCGGCGGGTCGCTCACGCGGCGGCTCGGCCGGCGCGCCAGGAAACGTTGGCCGCCGCAACGCGATCAGCGCGATCGCGACCTCGTCGCGCGTGATGATCGCCTCGTGCGTGACCCACTCGTAGTCGGCCTCGGGGTAGAGCGGACGCAGGCCGGTGCCGTCGGCCATGACCGTCCAAGTGCGCTGCGGCGCTTTGCCACCAGTCTCCCAACAAAACACGATCTCGCCCGAGACCCACGGGTTGGTCTGCACGTGGCCAATCTGAAACGGCACCGCGACGATGAAATCGATTTTTCCCGTCCTGAGATTCATCTTCGCAAGGCCGGTCGGGCCGGCGCCCATGCCGCGCGGGCCAAACGCGCCCTCGGGTTTCTTGTCGGCCGGGAGATGTTTCGCCGCGAGCTCGCGGTTGCTCACGCGAAACACGACAAACTCCTCCGTCGCATCGAGTGCGACATCGCCGACGTTGCCAAACTCCGTCGGCACCGTGCCGCACACCTGCTCGTATTCCGCCGCGCCTTTGAGCGTGCCGGCCGCGCTGTCGGCAAACAGCTTCGCGAGATCCACGCGCACGATTTGTGACGGGCCGCTCGGGCCGCGCCGGCCGCCGGGGCCGCCGCGCGCGCCAGGTGTGGCGTTGGCGCCAGGGGTTTCATTCACGTTCGCGTCTGCGATCGTCGGCGCGGCCGATGCCGCGCCGGCTGCGGCGCCCGCGGCGGGAATCATCGCGCCGCCGGTCGCGGGCGCGCCGCCCGCATCGGCCAGAATCATCCCGGGCGTGCGCGCGAAGTAGAGGTTCATCGAGTGGTTCGCGAGACACAGCATTCCGGAGTAGCCGCCCTCGGTCACCTGCACGATGTCGCCCGTCTCCTCGTTGACGGCCATCGCCTGCCCGCGCACGCGGTTCGAGCGGAAGACGATCCACTTGCCGTCGCTCGTCCACTGATGGTGCGTCTGGTAAATCTTCGAGTCTCCGGCCGCCGTGCTCGTCAGAAACGTCAGCGGCACGCCCGTCACCGGGTCGGGCACGATCTTTTTTTCGGAGGGGAAGCGGCGGCCGATTTGGGCGGACGCCGACGCGGTGAAGAGCAACGCACACAGCGACAACATCGCGCGCACGGGGAAACGGGAGGGGTTGATCACGGTGCCCGGCAGGACGCGGCCACCGGAAAATCGATGCGCCGCCGCGGAGATTCCGCGCTGGCGGAGACGGCGATGGTTTTCCAATTTTCCGCGCATGAGCCCCACGAAAAACCCCGCCCTCGACGCCTACATCGCCGCCGCCGCGCCCTTCGCGCAACCCATCCTCCGGCACTGCCGGAAACTCTTTCACCGCGGCTGCCCATGTCTCGTCGAGACAATCAAGTGGGGGCACCCGAGCTTCACGCTCGACGGAAAAATCCTCTGCTACCTCGCGGCGTTCAAGGCGCACGCGGCCGTCGGTTTCTGGGGACCGGCGATGCACGCGCTGTTGAAAAAGGACCGCGGCTCGATCGAGGGCGCGTTTGGCGCGATGGGCCGCGTGACGTCGCGTGCCGATCTGCCCGACGACGCGACGATGCTGCGCTACGTGAAAACGGCGGCGGAATTCCTCGCCGCCGGCCGGTCGAAAATGGTGCGCCGCGCGAAGCCGAAACCCGCGCTCCCCTCCCCCGCCGACCTCGTGACGGCACTCGCGGGCAACGCGGCGGCCGCCGGCGCGTGGAAAAAATTCAGCCCCGCCATGCGCCGCGACTACATCGAATGGATCACGGAGGCGAAACGCGCCGAGACCCGCACCACCCGGATCGCGACCACCGTCGCGTGGGTCGCCGAAGGGAAAAAGCGGAATTGGAAATACGAGGAGTGTTAGCCCCGCCGACCGGCGGCAGGAAAGCCGCCGCTCCGTCGATCGCCCGCCACGCGCGTCGAAAGTTAGCCGAGCCGGGCCCGGTGCTACGCCTCGACGCCCAGTTTCTCGAGCAAGCGGTGCAAGTCCTCGTTACCGCGATACTCGATCACGATGCGGCCTTTCTTTGGCGCATGCAGCACGGCCACGCGCGTGCCGAGGTGCGAGATGAGTTTCTTCTCAATGCCGGCGACGGTCGCGGCGTCCTTGGCCGACACGCCTTTTTTCGGCGGAGCGGCCGGCGCGCCGGGGGCGACGGCTTTCCCGGCGCCGACGAGTTTCTCCGTCGCCCGCACGCTGAGGCCGCCCTCGATCACGCGGCGCGCGAAGACGCCGCGCTGCGCGGCATCCTCGACGCTGAGGAGCACCTTCGCGTGGCCGACGCTGAGCAGGCCCTTGCCGAGGAAACCCTGGAGATCGGCGTCGAGCGCGAGGAGGCGGAGGGAATTCGCCACGGTGGCGCGGCCCTTGCCGACGCGCGCGGCGGCGGTCTCCTGCGTGAGATCGAAATCGCGGATGAGGCTCGCGTAACCGTGCGCCTCCTCGATCGGGTTGAGGCCCTCGCGCTGCAAATTTTCGATGAGGCCGAGCGCGGCGGACGAGGCGTTGCTCGCCTCGACGAGGCGCGCGGAGATCGTCTTCAGGCCGAGGTGCTGAAAGGCGCGCCAGCGGCGCTCGCCCGCGATGAGTTGGAATTTCTCCCCGTGCCGACGCACGACAATCGGCTGCAACAGCCCCTCGCTGCGGATGCTTTCGGCGAGCTCGAGGAGCTGCTCCTTCGGGATTTCGCGGCGCGCCTGATACGGGCTCGGCTCGACGAGCCGCACGGCGATTTCCTGATACCCGATCGCGGGCGCGGACGGCGCGGCGGCCGGGGCCGGCGCGTTCGCGGCGGCGGAGGCCGTCGCGCCGACGGGAGCGGCGGGGACGGGCGTGGGCGTTGGGGTGGCGGGTTTGCCGGCGGCGATGAGACTGCCGAGGCCGCGGCCGAGACGGGATTTGGGAGCGGACATGCTATTTGGAAGCGGGGAGGATCAGGGTTTGTCCGACGACGATGCGCGACGGATCGGAAATTTTGTTGGCGGCCATGAGGTCCGCCTGGCGCACGCCGGCCTTGCGCGCGATGGCGGACAGGCTGTCGCCTTTCTGGACGACGTAGGTGCCGGCGGGCTTCGCG
Source organism: Verrucomicrobiota bacterium (assembly GCA_041165185.1). GTDB lineage: Bacteria > Verrucomicrobiota > Verrucomicrobiia > Opitutales > Opitutaceae > JBEANZ01. The sequence continues at coordinate 5,307 of JBEANZ010000198.1, forward strand.
GTGTCGTCGGCGGCGGGCGGCATGACCACGGGCTTGCTCCCCTGCCCTTTCGCGAGATCGGTCAGCGCGGCGTTGGTCTGGTTGGCGAGTTTTTCCAACTGGCCGGCGACGCGCTTCAACGTGTCGCTCTGCGACGAGTCGACGCTCGACTTGATCGCGCGCTCGAGATCGGCGGCGACCTCGCGGAGTTGCGCGACGGTGGCGAACGACACCGCTTTCTCCGGCGCACGCACCGGCGCGCGGAGGTCGGCGTTTTGGCGTTCGAGCTGCTCGATGCGCAGCGAGAGATCGCCGACGCGCTGGGTGAGGCCGCGCACATCCTCGCGGAGATTCGCGAAGTCGACCGCCGAGGGCGGCGGCTGGGCGACGGCCAACGCCGACAGGGCGCAACCGAGAAGCATACGGGGCAACATGGCGCGCAGCCTGTGGAAACGATTTTCCAAAAACAAGGACGACCTCTTACGACGTCGCGTCGCGCGGAGCAGCGGACGGCGCGACGGGCTGCGCGGGCGACAAATTCGCCGCCGGCGCCGGACGCGGCGCGCGAAATGGCTCGCTGGCCACGAGCGCGCGCATCGGGCGCGACATGCTGCGGAGGCCGCGTTCGAGCGGGAAGCCGCGCAGGAATTCCGGCGCGGCGAGCATTTTTCCGCCCGGGCGTTGGAGCCGGAGCACGCGCAACGTGCCCGCGCCCGTCGCCACGAGTAGCGCCTCGACGTCAGCGCCGAGGATTTCGCCGGGCGCGGCGCGCGTGGCGTTGGTGGACGGAGCGGCGGGGGCGAATAGTTCCGCACGCGCGTCCGCGCTCGACGGCGGCAGCGCCTCCGCGAGGCCGAGCTTGAGCGGTTGGCCGCGCAGCTCGACGGCGCAGGCGGGCCAGGGGAAGAGGCCGTTGATGCGCGCGGCGAGCGCGGCGGCGGGCGCTCCCGCTGCGCGACCAACGGCACGCACGCGGCGGCGAGTTTCGCCTCGACGTCGAGCGCGGTGTCGCGCGGTGCGATGGCGACGCGCTCGACGGCGGCGACGGGGCCGGCGTCGAGTTTGCGCACGATGCGCATGAGGCTCACGCCCGTCTCGCGCTCGCCGTTCGCGATGGCGGTTTGGATCGGCGAAGCGCCGCGGTATTTCGGGAGCAGCGAGGTGTGGAGATTGAGCGTGCCGAGGCGCGGCGTGGCGATGAACGCCTCGCGCAAGATGTGGCCGTAGGCCATCACGAGGGAGACGTCGGGCGCGAGGGCGGAGAGTTGG
>JBEANZ010000199.1:0-2839 GCA_041165185.1 Verrucomicrobiota bacterium
TCACGCGGCGCGCGCGGCATTTCCTCCGCCACAAATACCTCGCGGCCGACGTCGGCCTCACCGGCGCCAACTTCGTCTCCGCCGAGAGCGGTCGCATCGTGCTCGTGACTAACGAGGGCAACTCCCGTTTCTGCCTCGCTGCGACCAAGTGCCACATCGCGCTCATCGGCATCGAGAAAATCGTGCCGCGCGATCGCGATCTCGGGCTGCTGCTCAACCTCCTCGGCCGCTCCGGCACGGCGCAGGACCTCACCGTTTACACCGAGTTCATCGGCGGCCCGAAATCCGCCGCGCAGCCCGACGGCCCCGAGGAGATGCACGTCATCTTCGTGGACAACGGCCGCACCGAGGTGCTCGCGAGCGATTGCCGCGACATCCTGCGCTGCATCCGCTGCGGCGCGTGCCTCAACGTGTGCCCCGTCTACCGGCAGGCGAGCGGCCACGCGTATCGCAGCGTCTATCCCGGCCCCGTCGGCGCCGTGCTCTCGCCGCTCCTCGCCGGCGAAAAATTCCCGTCGCTCGCCGACTTGCCGAAGGCCTCGTCGCTCTGCGGCGCGTGCAACGAAGTCTGCCCTGTCAACATCCCGATCCCCGATCTGCTCCTCCGCCTGCGCAACAAGGCCAAGGAGGAAAACGTTCCGTCGCCCGGCACGCCGCCGATGGGTGCGTGGGCGTTGCTCGCCTCGCAGCCGACGGTGTGGAAGGCCTCGCTCTTCGGCGGCAAGCTGATGAACCACATCCCGACCAAAATGATCCCCGTCCCCGCGCTCCAGGCGTGGGCGGACAAACGCGAGCTGCCGCGCTGGCGCGGCGGGGAGTTTCGGAAATGGATGAAGCAACGAACGAGCAAGTAGGGCGGGGTCTGTGACCCGCCCTTCCGAAAAACAATCAGGGCGGGTCAAAGACCGCGCCCTACCTCAAACCATGATCACCCCGAAAAAATTCGAACCCTTCGTCGCCGACAACGTCGTGATGCGCGAGTTCACGCTGCGCGCGGTGCTCACGGGCATCGTGCTCGGCATCGTGTTCGGCGCGTCCTCGCTCTACCTCGTGCTCAAGGTCGGCCTCACCGTGAGCGCCTCGATTCCGGTGGCGGTGATCTCGCTCGCGCTGTTTCGCGGTTGGTCGAAGGTCGGAGGGCGCGACGCCACGATCCTCGAGCACAACATCACCCAGACCGCCGGCTCCGCGGGCGAATCGATCGCGTTTGGCGTGGGCGTGACGATGCCCGCGATTCTGATCCTCGGCTTCGATCTTGAGCTGACGCGCGTGATGATGGTGGCGCTGCTCGGCGGCCTGCTCGGCATCCTCATGATGATCCCGCTGCGGCGCGCGCTCATCGTGAAGGAGCACGCGACGCTCAAGTATCCCGAGGGCACGGCCTGCGCCGCCGTGCTCAAGGCCGGAGCCAACGCCGAATCGCGCGCGCTCGCCTCGCCGAGTGCTCAGGCGGAGATGCGCGCTGCGGCCGCCGCCGGGCTCGGCGAGTCGCCGGGCGCCAAGGTAATCTTCGGTGGCTTCTTCATCGGGCTGCTCTACACGACGATCAATATCGCGCTCAAGGGCTGGAAGGACGTTTCGGAAAAGGTCTTCGGTGCGCCGCTGAAGGCGGGCTCGGTCGGTGTGGAGGTTTCGCCGGCGCTGCTCGGCGTCGGCTACATCATCGGTCCGCGCATCGCGGCGATCATGTGCGCGGGTGGCGTGCTTTCGTATCTGCTGCTGATCCCGCTGATCAAATTTTTCGGCGAAGGGCTCGCCGCTCCGCTCGCGCCCGGCACCACGCTGATCAAGGACATGAGCCCGGGCGGCATCCGCAGCGCCTACATCCTCTACATCGGTGCGGGCGCGGTCGCGGCGGGCGGCATCATCAGCCTTGTGCAGGCGCTGCCGACGATTTGGCACGGGTTGCGCGCGGGCTTGGCGGACATCGGCGCGGGCGGCGGCGGCACGACGGCTCGCACGGACCGCGACATCTCAATCAAGGTGGTGGGCATCGGCATCGTCGTCCTCATCGCCGCGATCATGCTCGCACCGTCGCTGCACATGAACCTGCTCGGCGCGCTGCTCGTCGTCGTGTTCGGTTTCGTCTTCGTCACAGTGTCGTCGCGGCTCACGGGCGAGATTGGCTCCTCGTCGAATCCCATCTCGGGCATGACGGTGGCGACGCTGCTGTTCACCTGCCTTGTGTTCCTGCTCGTGGGTTGGAAGGGCGGCACCTACTACGTCACCGCGCTCTCCGTCGGCGCGATCGTGTGCATCGCGGCGTCCAACGGCGGCACGACCTCGCAGGATTTGAAGACCGGCTTCCTGCTCGGCGGCACACCGCGGCTCCAGCAATACGCGATTCTGCTCGGAGCCTTCGCGTCGTCGCTCGTGCTCGGGCCGATTCTGCTCAAGCTCAATGAATCCGCGATTGTCTATGTGCCCGCGGCGCAGGTTGCGCCCGCCGGGTTGAAGACTGACCTCGCGAAACTCGAAAAAGAAAAGCAGGGCCTCGTCGGCCCGCAGGCGCGCGGCGACACCGCGCGATATTTTGCGTGGCACAAGACCGACGATACCGGCGGCCCCGCGGGCAAGTATCTCGTCAATGATCGCGGCGAGGCCGTGTGGCTCGTCGATCCCGGTATCAACGGCGCGTTCTCCAAGCGGCCCGATGGTTCGGAGGTGCGCAAGTTCGAGGCGCCGAAGGCGACGCTCGTTTCCTACATCATTAAGGGCATCCTCGATCAAAAGCTTCCGTGGGCGCTCGTGCTGCTCGGCGTGATGATCGCGGTGACGCTGCAGATGTCATTCGTGGCGGCGCTGGCGTTTGCGGTGGGCGTATACCTCCCGCTCTCAG
>JBEANZ010000200.1:0-2895 GCA_041165185.1 Verrucomicrobiota bacterium
TGATCCTTGCCAAGCTCAAGGCCGACGCCGAGACGCGCCTCGGCGAAAAGGTCACGCAGGCCGTCATCACCGTCCCCGCCTATTTCAACGATTCCCAGCGTCAGGCGACAAAGGACGCCGGCAAGATCGCCGGGCTGGAAGTTCTGCGCATCATCAACGAGCCGACCGCCGCATCGCTCGCTTACGGTCTCGACAAGAAGAAGGACGAGAAGATCGCGGTCTATGATTTGGGCGGCGGCACGTTCGACATTTCTGTTCTCGAAATCGGCGACGGCGTTTTTGAAGTCAAGGCCACCAACGGCGACACGCACCTCGGCGGCGACGACTGGGACAACAAGCTCATGGATTGGATTCTCGACGAATTCAAGAAAGAGCAGGGCATGGATCTCCGCAAGCAGCCCGACGCCCTCCAGCGCATCAAGGAAGAGGCCGAGAAGGCCAAGATCGCCCTCTCCAGCTCGGCGCAATACGACATCAACCTCCCGTTCATCACCGCCGACGCCTCCGGCCCGAAGCACATCCAAAAGACGCTCACCCGCGCCAAGATGGAGCAGCTCACCGACGATCTTTTCGAGCGCACCATCAAGCCCGTGCAGGCCTGCCTGAAGGACGCGGGCATTGACGCCAGCAAGATTGACGAACTCGTCCTCGTCGGCGGCATGACCCGTATGCCGCGCGTTGTCGAGACTGCGCACAAGCTCGTCAACAAAACCCCGCACCAGGGCGTGAACCCCGACGAAGTCGTCGCCATCGGCGCTGGCATCCAGGGCGGCGTGCTCAAGGGCGAAGTGAAGGATGTGCTCCTGCTCGACGTGACGCCGCTGTCGCTCGGCATTGAGACGCTCGGCGGCGTGTTCACGCGGCTCATCGAGCGCAACACCACCATCCCGTCGCGCAAGTCGGAAATTTTCTCCACCGCGAGCGACAACCAGCCCGGCGTGGAAATTCATGTGCTTCAGGGCGAGCGTCAGTTTGCCAAGGACAACAAAACCGCCGGCAGGTTTCAGCTCGCGGACATCCCGCCCGCGCCGCGGGGAATGCCGCAGATTGAAGTCACCTTCGACATTGACGCCAACGGCATCCTGAACGTCAGCGCCAAGGATCTCGGCACCGGCAAGGAGCAGAAGATCACCATCACCGCCTCCAGCGGCCTCGCGAAGGACGAGGTCGAGAAGATGCGCAAGGACGCCGAGGCCCACGCCGAGGAGGACAAGCAGCGCCGCGAGGAAGTCGAAGCCCGCAACGAGGGCGACAACCTCGTTTATCGCATGGAGAAATTTCTCAAGGAAAACGGCGAGAAAATTGGCGACGAGAAGGCCAAGGTCGAGGACGCCATCAAGGGCCTCAAGGACGCCCTCTCCGGCACCGATGCGGCGGCGATTCGCCCCGGCATTGACAAGCTCAACGAAGCCATGCAGGCCGCCAGCGCCGAACTTTACAAGAACGCCTCCGCGAAAGCCGCCTCGGCCAAGACCGAAGGCACCGCCTCCACTGACGCGCAAAGCGGCGGGCCGGACGGCGGCGGCAAGAAGGACGACGGCACGGTGATTGATGCCGAGGTCGTGGATGAGAAAAAATCTTGAGCAACAATTTTCCCGCCGTGGGTGCGGCGGGAGTTAATTCGTAGAACCAACAACAACAACAAAAGAGAAAGCAAACTATGGCAGTGAACCTCAAACCTCTCGGCGATCGCGTCCTCGTGGAAGCCATCGAAGAGAAGGAAACCAAAAAGGGCGGCATCATCATCCCCGATACCGCGAAGGAAAAACCGCAGGAAGCAGTCGTCATCGCGCTCGGCACGGGCAAGACCGACGACAACGGCAAGAAAGTCCCCTTTGAAGTCAAGAAGGGCGACCGCGTGCTGTGCAGCAAATACGGCGGTTCGGAAATCAAGATTGACGGCAAGGAATACAAAATCCTCAACACGGACGACATCCTTGGCATCCTCGCCTGATTCCGTTTTCAACGATCAACCATCAACTAAAAACCAAGAAATAACATTATGGCAGCAAAACAACTTCTCTTCGACGAAGCCGCACGGCAGGCCCTCCTCCGGGGCGTCAGCAAGCTCGCGAAAGCCGTCACCGCCACCCTCGGCCCCAAAGGCCGCAACGTGGTGCTCGACAAAAAATTCGGTTCCCCGACCGTGACCAAGGACGGCGTCACTGTCGCCAAGGAAATCGAGCTCGAATGCCCCTATGAAAACATGGGCGCCCAGATGGTCCGCGAAGTCGCCAGCAAGACCAGCGACTCCGCCGGTGATGGCACCACCACCGCCACCGTGCTCGCCGAGGCGATTTATCGCGAAGGCCTCAAGCACGTCACCTCCGGCGCGAACCCCATCGGCATCCAGCGCGGCATTCAGAAGGCCGTGGACGCCGCCGTCGCGCACCTCGACAAGATCGCCAAGAAGGTGAAGGATAAGGAAGAGATCAAGCAGGTCGCGACCGTCTCCGCCAACTGGGACACCACCATCGGCGAGATCATCGCTGACGCGATGGACAAGGTCGGCAAGGACGGCACGATCACGGTCGAAGAGGCCAAGTCCATTGACACCACGCTCGACGTGGTCGAGGGGATGCAGTTCGACAAGGGCTACCTCTCGCCCTACATGGTGACCAACGCCGACACGATGGAAGCCAAGCTCGAAGACGCCTACGTGCTCAACTTCGAGAAGAAGATCAGCTCCCTCAAGGATCTGCTCACGATCCTCGAGAAGGTCGCCAAGGCCGGCAAGCCCATGCTCATCATCGCCGAAGAAGTCGAAGGCGAAGCCCTCGCGACCCTCGTCGTGAACAAGCTCCGTGGCATCCTGAACGTCGTGGCCGTCAAGGCCCCCGGCTTCGGCGACCGCCGCAAGGCCATGTGCGAAGACATTGCCATCCTCACCGGTGG